>CAZJZR010000023.1:0-15221 GCA_964550475.1 uncultured bacterium | reverse complement strand
GCGTTGACCAAGGCGATCTTCACTTCGTCCAACTTAAATGGTCTAATAATCGCTTCAACCTTTTTCAACGGTCCAACTCCTTAAACTGTTGCTAACGTCAAATCTGGGTGTAACTGGATCGCCTAATGTCCAGCGAAAGTACCCACTCAGTCAGAAAAATTCAGACTGATATTGGGAATCAATCAGTACACGCTCTGTCGCTTATTAGTATCCCTGTCAATCAAAAATCTTGCGTTACAGTCGATACAAAAATTAGGATTAACAGCCGATCCAAAACGTTAATTTTTCATACCCAAAGGGTAAAACCATGAACTCCTGGTAACCGTTCACTCACCCTTGGGGGAGGAACCAGCGGGCTACGCCCGCAACCCTTTTCCCACAGTGGGATGTGAATGGTTACAACTCCTGCTATGACGTACCAGATAGATGCCTAGAATCTATAGGCATTTATCTATAGGTATTTATGGGGTGTATTTCACGTTTGGGGGAGGGGCGGTTAAAACCGCATCTACAAGAACTAAACTCGCCTACGCGGGTTTCAAAACCTTTAGTCCGCGTAGGCGGACTTTGTTTTCATAGCCGCGTAGGCAAAGCCAGCCCAAAGGGCTTATTCTATTCGCCCGGATGTATCCCCCAACTGTTGGATACGCCCGCATTTATGAGTTTAGAGCCAGATTCGACTCTAGGGGAAGGAAGCAAAGCTTAAGGGAAGTACGCTACCCGTGCATCTAAGCCCGCCGATCGCAGTTGTTTGGTTAGCGAGTCGGCACCAGCGCGATCGGCGTACATGCCAGCGTTAGCATATTTACCGAGTCTGGAGTCGGCCAACACGGCTCCAGGGACAATTTGCCGAACGCTGGTGAGGGTCGTACCATCAACAATCGGCACCACCACCACATAGGGGAGCTTACCGACAATCACAGGCGGCGTGGGGCTGGGTTGTGCGGGTGTGGTGGGTTGGGGTAAGGGCGTGACAGGGAGGGGGGTTGGGGTTGGAGTCGGGGTAACAGGACCACCACCGGGTTGGCGATTCAGCGCGGCTTGGGTGTCTGGTCCCAAGAAGCCGTCGGGGGTAAGACCGTTAGCGGTTTGGAAATCGCGGATGGCAGACTCTGTTTGCGGTCCGTAAATTCCATCAATGGGGCCAAAATAGTAACCAGCCGCCTTCAGTTTGCGCTGGACATCGGCTAGGGCAGTGCTACCGACCACGCTGGATTGTCCGCCACTGTCGGTTACAGGCACGGGAACCGGACGTTCTCCGGTTTGCAGTGCGGCTAGGGTTTGTGACCCAACAATGCCATCAGCCGTGAGTCCTTTTTCTTGTTGGAACCGGATCACAGCCGCTTCGGTCAGGGGGCCAAAAAAGCCTGTGATTGGCCCGTCGTAATAATTTAAGCGGGTTAAGGTTTCTTGTAAGGAGCGGACGGCTGGCCCCTCATCCCCTGAGCGGAGGGTGCCACTGGAGGCGATCGCTGTCCCACCCGTTGCACTGGTATTACTGCCGCCACTGCCAGTTGTCGTGCCACCTGTGCCACTGGAACTAGACACATTCAGAGCGGCTTCGGTGGCGGGGCCGACGATACCATCGGCATCCAAGCCATTTGCTTCTTGGAACCGAATGACGGCGGCTTCAGTTAACTCACCAAAAAAGCCCGTAATTGGCCCATCAAAAAATCCTTTCTGGGAGAGTGCTTCTTGTAAATTACTAACCTCATCCCCACTGTCGCCACGCTGCAACAACGCCATGGCGGAACTGGCGAATCCCAGCACCGATAGGCAGACCATCGCCGATACTAATTTGAACCGCGAGTATTGTTTGGGTCTCGGTTGACTGCGCTGCGGCGATCGCGCCCGTTCAGAGACTTGTAAATCGGTTTTGCCGATGTGCTCTGATGATTCCGTTTGTTTTGGTGATTTTGGCGATTGATACTCAACGGCTAAGTGGGTATAAGCAAGCGTATCCATAAATTTCCCCGTGAAGTTCTCCCCATTCCACATCAATGCAACGTAGCACAAATAGCTCATTCACAGAACCATTCAGTCAACAAAAGGGGAGAATTCTAGCGAGTCAGCCCCACAACCCTTATCCCTAGACGACAATGAATAGCCGCGAATTGATGCCAATGTTTACCCCAACCCATGCATCTCGATCGCAAAAATCAAGATGAGTCAACATTCCAATAAAAACATGAAGATCAATGGAGTTCTACCGACCTAACAAGACTGCACCTATGTTGATTAGAATCCTGGCTGATGCGAAACCTGCCAACCGTTGTAAAAACTGGATTTACGACTAGATCAACTCCGATTTTTTTCTAATAGAAACTTTAGCCCGTGAGGTTTGGTTTCTGCAAGCAATTACAACAGCTTTAATTGAACCTAGGGGTTGGAACTAGGGGTTAATCCAGTGCCTCGCCTTGCGCTAGTGTCTAACGTCTATCTAACGTCCTCGCAGTAAGGAGGGGACGATCAAGAACCCCGCCCCAAAAGCAATGGAGATAATCAAACCCAATGTCAGGGCTAACCACCATCCGGTCACATCCACAGACCGTTCTGCATCTCCAGCAGCATGGGGGTGATGGTCTGGCTGCTCTATGAAATACTCCGGAGACAGATCGGTGGGTTTGGCCGGGTTGCTGGTTAGGTGAATTACGGGTTGGGGGGTGCCAGCCGATTTGCGATAGGTGATGGATGGTTGGGGTGTGCCTGTCGGTAAGTCAGGTAAATAGGGCAAGCTAGAGGGAGCTTGACTGGAGGCGATCGGCCAACCAATTTCTGGATTAGCATCTAACAGTTGCCGCAGTTGGGAAGCGGCTTGACTAAATCGTTCAATGCCTTGGCGAAATTGTTGGTTTTGGATGACCAACTGTTGATTCTGGTTATGTAATGAGTCCAACATGGCACGGGTTGCCTGCAATTCTGCAATCACTTCCCGATACACAGAAATTGGCACCGATGGGGCATAACCGGGGTTGGGCGGGTTGCCAGGGTTGGGGTTGGTGGGCGGTTGACTGTGGTTCACATTGGTTGAGCTAGGCAAGCTCACGTTAGATGGGCTAATGGATTTAGGTGTATTCGGTGGATTAATAGGTGGATTGATAGGCGGATTGACGACTGTATTTGCAATGGGTGGATTGACAACTGGAGGGTGAACTGGTGCCTCAGGTGCGGGAGCTGAGGGCATAGCTAGTGGGCGAAAGGGCAGTTTGGTCTCTGGATTGAAACTTAAGGGTTTAATAGCAGTTTGATCGGTCATACGGATGCGCTGAATGGGGATCGTTTAAGCGACTGTTATTTCATCCAGTCGCAACTTGGTTAGGGATAACAGCAGCCAAACTATTTATATACTTGCCTGAAATTAGAACAATCTCAGGCTAATTCGTCAAGAATTTGACTTAAAAATTAGTGGAGAATTGAGGCAACAGTTCTAAATCAGACGTTAATTTGTTGGCTGTTTGTTCGGGATCGTGTGCCATAACCCTAAGGATTTGATAGTAGCATTCAACCGAGATCAGCCACTATCCCTAGAGTGTAGCGAATCTCTGCCGCCGCGATCGCCACCACGTAACCCAACAATTTGCTAGGTGAAGAAATTACAGGTGTAGTGGAGTTAGGGCGTAAACATTCAGGTGGGCAAATCTAGTAGTCGAATCTAAGGCAAGTGTCCGCGCCTCTAGATCCCGAATAACGGATCCGGACTATTTCACGGGCGTATTTCACGGTTTGAGCGAGGGGTGGTTAAAACCGCATCTACAAGAACTAAACCCGCCTACGCGGGTTTCAAATCGCCCAGATGTCCTTCCAACTGTTGGAGCTGCCCGCTTGCAAACAGCGTCTCACTGCCGATCAAAGCGTCGCATTAAATACGCCACACCAAAATCCCCATTGGGATGTTGCTCTAATAAATCCGCTAATTCAAATACCTTGGCAGCCAACTCCTGCCCTAATTTGTCCATCGTGGCACGCCGCTCCAATTCTAATTGTTCCAACTCGCGGAACCGCATTTGCCAATCACTGGTGAACAGTTGTGGAATAGCCGCATGAATGCCCAATCGGGTCAGTACGTCCCACTCGCCGCGATCGCACCACACCCCACCACAATTGGGGCATCGCTCCACATAAAAGGGCGGTTTCATCGCCACTCGTCCCCGTGCCAAGTAGTGATTGCAATCGGGGCAGAGTCCGGCTTGACCATCCTTGGGGGAGGGGGTGTATTGAATATCCTCCCGCGTCCAAAAGACGAATGGTTCTGCTTGCGCTCCTGGTTGCGTTGTCTGCCAGGCTTGGTAATCGTCTCCAGCAATCCATTGCCCCGCGCAACTGGGACATTCGTGGGCTTGCAACTGATCCCACAACTTGCAACTTAATAGTTCGGTGTTTTTATCTTTAGGACAACGCACAATTACATCCTTTTCCAGGATTTAGCAGGGTGACCATTTATGGACAAATCATAACAGCCCATTTACACCGCAACGAACTCCAATTCAAATTTTACTGCACGAGTCTTTTGCCCCCAATCGTCAGGCATCCCCCTGTCGTTACATCATGCAGCAATCATGGAGTCATCACTCTGCGATCAAAGGGCAGTCGCGCTGCTTGCCCCCATTGGATCAGCTACATTAAGAAATGTAACGATCCCGCTCAGGGATGGTACATCGGATGCAACCGAATCAGATGGCACGGCAGATGGCTAAGAAAGTAGTGGTAATTGGGGCGGGGATTGGTGGGCTGACGGCGGGGGCACTGTTGGCGCGGCGCGGCTATGAGGTCTTGGTGGTGGAGCAGGCGGCTGTGGCGGGGGGGTGTGCCTCCAC
Source organism: uncultured bacterium (assembly GCA_964550475.1). Taxonomy (GTDB): domain Bacteria; phylum Cyanobacteriota; class Cyanobacteriia; order CAIUCS01; family CAIUCS01; genus CAIUCS01. The sequence continues at coordinate 10,407 of CAZJZR010000023.1, read as the reverse complement.
CTTTCAGCGGCGCGGCTTTACCTTTGATGTGGGGGCGACCCAGGTGGCGGGGTTGGAACCGGGGGGGATTCACCACCGCATCTTTGCGGAATTGCAGGTGGAACCTCCGGCGGCCACTTTCTGCGATCCCGCCTGTGCGGTGTATTTGCCAGGGGAACCGGAACCGATTCAGGTGTGGCGCGATCGCCAGCAATGGCAAGCAGAACGGCAGCGGCAATTTCCCGGCAGCGAACCGTTTTGGCAATTGATGCAGCAGTTATTTGCCGCTAGTTGGGCATTCCAAAGTCGTGATCCGATTCTGCCACCCCGTACCCTGTGGGATCTGGGACAACTGGTACAAGCCCTCCGTCCCGACACGCTGATCACCGTACCCTTCACCACGGCCACCGTAGGGCAATTGCTGCGGCTTTGCGGCTTGGGCGGGGATCAGCGGTTACGCACATTTTTAGATCTGCAACTGAAACTCTATTCCCAGGTGGATGCGGAATCGACTGCGTTGCTCTATGCCGCCACCGCCTTGGGCGTGTCCCAAGCTCCCCAAGGGTTGTTTCACCTCAAGGGCAGTATGCAGGTGTTGAGCGATCGCCTGATCTCAGGACTGGAACAACACGGTGGGCGGTTGTACCTGCGCCATCGGGCCGACCAAATTCAAGTGGCAAATGGTCGCGTTACTGGAGTAGTCATCCACAGCCGCAAGACGGGCGAAACCTGGACAGAACCCGCTGATTACGTGGTGGCGAATCTTCCGGTACAAAATTTGGTGCAGATGGTGCCGCCAGCCCAGACGGAGGGATTCAGCCAATGGCTCTGGCAGGGCTATCAACAGCGCGTCCAACACTTACCCCCGGCTTCTGGGGCGTTTGTCGTTTATTTGGGCGTGGATCAAGCGGCAATTCCGTCCAACTGTCCCCCCCATTTGCAATTCCTCTACGACTACAACGGCCCGATCGCCGAAAATAACTCGCTGTTTGTCTCCGTCAGCCATCCGGGAGATGGCCGTGCCCCGGACGGCAAAGCCACTATCATCGCCTCTTCCTTTACCGACACGGAGCAATGGTGGCAAACCACCGACTATGAGGGCTTGAAGGCGCGGTATACCGAAACCGCGATCGCCCGCCTCAGCCAATTCTTTCACCTCACCCCAGACACACTCTTGCACCAAGAAGCGGCCACACCCCGCACCTTTGCCCACTACACCGCACGGGAACAGGGGGTGGTTGGCGGCATCGGCCAGCGCGTCCCCACCTTTGGCCCGTTTGGCTTCGCCAACCGCACGCCAATTCCGGGGCTATGGTTGGTGGGCGACTCCACCCATCCCGGTGAAGGTACTGCCGGGGTGAGTTATTCCGCCCTCACCACCGTGCGACAAATTCAGGCCGAGGTCTAGCCAAGTGTTAGCCAAGTCCTAGCTAGCACCGGAAACAGCCAGATTTTCCCGAAACGGTTTCCGAATCCCTGCAAACATAGATAGAGTAGAGAACGTTCTCTGCCAATTTTGTTTCGCTCACCTCCATGCTCCCCCATCGTCATTTGTCCAATCTGAACCTGTGGGTATCCCCGCGATCGCCCCGACGTACATCGACCACTCGGCGGTTTGGGTGGCAAGGGCTGCGATCGTGGCTGCTGCGATCGCCAGTGTTAATCGGGTTTGTCATCCTCAGTCTGCTGGTTGGCGTGGTGCTGCAATCCCCCGCCGTCGCCACCCAAGTCCGGATTACCCCCACCACCCCCCGCTTAGGCGACACCCTCTCCATTACCATCCAGCCCACCACCCCCACCAACTTGACCCAAACTCCAACGGTTGTGGTGGGTGACAAAAGCTATCCAGCCTTTGCCATTGGCACCAATCTGTGGCGAGCCTTCGTTCCCACCACGCCGCTGGATCGTCCCGGTGTGCGGCGGATTCAAGTCACCGCTGACGAAACGCGCAACTTGGCCATTCAAATCCGCAACCGCAGTTTTCCGGTACAGCGGATCTGGCTGCCACCGGGGAAAGATAACTTAACCGGAAGCGATGCGGAATTTGATCGGGTGGATGCCTTCAAACAGTTGGTCACGCCCCAGAAGTTTTGGAATGGCCCCTTCCTGCAACCGAATCGGGGGCCGATCACCACAGGGTACGGAGTCCGACGGTATTACAACGGCAAATTTGCGGAGGACTACTACCATCGCGGCGTTGACTATGCCGGTTCCCATGGCTCACCTGTGATTGCGCCAGCGGCGGGGCGAGTGGCGTTGGTTGGATTTGAGTCGAAGGGATTCCAAATCCATGGCAACACGATTGGCGTGGATCATGGGCAAGGGGTAGCGAGTATTTTCATTCACCTCAGCCGGATCAATGTTAAGGAGGGCGATTTTGTTAAGGCAGGGCAGGTGATTGGCGCGGTGGGATCGTCGGGTGCTTCGACTGGGCCGCATTTACATTGGGGCTTGTACGTGAATGGCCAAGCGGTGGATCCTTACCCGTGGCGCACCCAACGGTTTGAATAGTCAGTCGATCCTAAATCCTGTAAGGGCGAAGCATTCCGGTAATTGATTTATGAACTCGACCCAAAATCATGGCCGGAATGCTTCGCCCCTACGCCTTGCGGGATCGTCATCGGCGTTGCTCTGGATCTGTTGGTCATCAACCGATTCGAGAAATCCTTAACTCTGCTTGACACCTCTGATCAGTGGGCTAAGCCTGCCACCCGATTTATCGGTGGCAATGTGACGGGTTACGTCAGCAGCATTGCTCGTGAAATTCACGATCCAACTGGTTGAATTACAGATGTTCAAACTGATAGCGATCGCGACTAATCATGAAGCCAATTATCAAATAATTACTGAAAATTTCAGGCAATTTAAATTTCACGATCTAAACTATGCATACATCACTGACAATTAATGGTGAGAAGGACGTTACCCGTACCCATCCTTAGAGACTGTTGTAAACGTTGATTTTTTGTATGCTTGGCACAGAAAAAATCAACCTTATGGCTACCTTTGTAAACAGTTTCTTAACTTTGGGGGCAATTTGCTTAAATTCAGCCAGATGGCCAGAGATCAGCCAAAACTCCGTGCATGGTTGGTTTTGCCTTAGGGTGATGGCTCTTTGGGTGGTGTATGTTGAGCGGGTTCAGTTTTTGTGCGGTTTTGGGTTGCTGGTACTTGTAACGGTATACGTGCGGTGTGCGTTTAACTGGTGTACGTTTAACTGTAGTACCAGCTAATTGACTAGGGTATCATCCCCAAGCAGACAATCCAGTCGTAACCCTTCAACTCCCGGTCACGGGAGAAGCGGGCGCAACCCGCAACACTTTTTCCCTGGGGAGATGTGAACGGTTAGATCCAGTCGGTATGGAATAGATGGATAGGGAACTATGAATAGTATTGAAAAAATTGTCGAAGAAGCCTTGGCCAATGGATATCTAACCCCAGCAATGGAAACAGAGGTTGGGCGGATTTGTGATACCGCATCCGAATTATCCATTGAAGAATACATGGCTCTCGATCGCCTGATGGGTGCCTTGCTGACGGGTGAAGTGGTGGCTGTGCCCCGCAAGCAATTCATCAACGTGATGGAAGAACTGGTACTGACGGAAGCGATCGCCCGTGTCGCCGAAATTGAAGCCACCAGCGACCACACCCTCGACTTGGGTGACATCGCCGCCTTCGCCCTCAACCGTCTCCCTCCCCTCTACGCCACCACCGAAGAAGGTGCGAATTATCAACGTCTGCGTGCTAAAGAAGCCCTAGATCACATCATCAAACAACAGGTTCAAGAAGCGATCTCGCTCAACCTAGAACGCCCCGAATTCTTCCCTGAGCGGCAGATCCTCGGTAAGACAGAGGTACTGGGACAGTTGAGCGATATGCTCAAAGCCTACGCTCCAGGGTTTGAAAAACCCGTGGATGGTAGTGAAATGAACAACTAAACTAGGTTTCCAAAAATCGGCTGGATGTTTTTTCGGCTGGATAGTCTTAAAGCTGCATAGGTTCAAATACGTGTAAGAAGATAACCATGTACACGCTGCCCAGGCAATCTGGGTTTTCCCTTGGGGGAGCGTGGACGGTAACAAACGGTTATAGAAGCAGTGCTGTGAAAGCTTTAAACCATCAAGAGGGGCGGTGAATTGTCACCGCCCCTCTTGATGCTTGATTGAGAGGCTGTTTGAAGCGTTGATTTTCCGTGCGCTCAGCACAGGAAAAATCAACCATCTCTTCGGTACTTGTCCGAACAGACGTTAACCCCAGACGGGATCAACGGGTGCGATCGCCGCGCCCCCCTGATCAAAGTTATAGACAGCCAGAGATACAATCAAATTCCCTTCACCTGCGTCATACGGGGTGACAACGTTTAGGGATCTGCCAATCAATCCAGTACCCATGCCGATAACTGTCGGGACACGGCATTGCCGTATCCCGACACCGATCGCGGGGATATTATTGTTCCGCAAGTCCTTTCACCCATTGATTTGACGTTATCCCATGGCAAACCCGCCTCAGGATCAGCGGGATTGGGCATCGCCTACGACTTAGACGAGGTATTACCCAGCACCTGATCCTTTAATGATTCAATAGTCTGGGATAATTCTTGGCGACTCGATGCCTTCAGCAAATAGCGATAGATGAACCAAGCCGAATAGCCCATGCCAATCAACTCAAAGCTGGGAGAAAGCAAAGGAATATCATTGACGGCATCCAAAACAGCCAAGACTGCTTTTGTGGCAATCAAACCGCCAACAATCAAAGCCACGTATAAAATGGGGCGTTTATATTCTTGGAAAAACTCACCGACAAAGCTGGGTGCGCCGCCCAAAAATACCGAAATTTGATCTAAAATTTGCCGCCACTGCTCATTTGTTTCGTCTGTCCGGGGAAGTTTTGTCAAAGTGCCTGCTTCCTCAACACTAACGTCTAATGTTGCATCGTGAACCGCCACCTCTGGGGAGACAGCCTCCGAGTGTGCAGTTTTATTCATGTCAGCATCCATATTCATTTCAGACTTGGTTCAGAGTACATAGTTCACACGCTCCAGAGCAACTGCTATATGGAATTGCTCCCTAGATGCCTTGCCACTGGAACGTGAACAGTCGCGTTGCAGAAATCATCAAAATACACCGTTTATGGTTGGTTTGGCTATGCCTACACCACCGCAAGCAGTTATGCCTTTCAACTATACACTTGTCATCGAAAAAGGGATGGGAAATTGCCGATTAATTCATCGATCGCAGTCTTCATATAGCGGTTGCATAATTCACCCATTTGGGTGAACCAATGGAGGGAAGGCTCACCCCCCTAGTGTCAGCCACAATATACCCAAGGAACTTTCACGGTTACCCTCAAAGAACAGTTGGCCTGACCTCTGGTTGGGCCTTTTTTATTGGCAAATTTTTTGGCAGATTTTCGCTGGATCAGACATTAACTGTAACAATCCCAAAATCCGCTCTACGTCTATGCCCTGACCGGCTCATCCGGATGGATGAAGTTAGTTGGCTGATTTCTGAGGCATTCTGGATATAGAGGCGATCGCACTACTGTCTGTCGCCTCGGAGGTGAAGCCATGAAACTGGGAATTGGACTCACTACAGTTCTGGTAGTATTAATTTCTCTGGCCACCCCGGTAAGAGGAGAAAATCCAGCACAAGTTAGACAACTCCTGACCACACGGGAGTGCGCGAATTGCGACTTGTCAGGTGCAGATCTGAGTCGTACCCATCTAATTGGCGCAGACTTGCGAGGAGCGAATCTCAAGGGAGCCAACCTGACCGAAGCCAACTTAGAAGGGGCAGACCTAACGGGAGCGAATTTGGAAGGTGCAAACCTCACAGGTATTTTTGCCTCCGATGCTAGCTTTGTCAAGGCAAATTTGCAACGGGTTAACTTGACTAATGCCCGGATGCAAAGTGCAGACCTTGAAGGAGTCAACCTGGCCGGGGCGAATCTACAAGGCGCGAAACTCAACGTCGCCCGCGATACAACCAACCCCACCCAACCGAAGGTAGAAAATACGTCGTTTTAGCAATACCTTCGCCATTGTTCTGAAACGCCCGCACAGAGCGGGTTTCAGAACAATGCCAATCAAACGCCTAAAACTCTTGTGGTTAAAGGGATTCACCCACTTTGGGTAACTAGATTCCTGCAATTTTGGCGAAGGTATTGTTTAGGTGATGGGTAATGGGTGATTAGTAATCGGTGGATTCCGGTCAAGGACGAGCGCGACAATAAAATCCCCCATCAGACGGTAGGGGCGAACGCCAGTTCGCTCTTACAGATTTGTGTTTAGGTAATAGGGCAGTGGTGGAAAAGCAGGTGAGGAATTGGACGATCCGTTCAGTGGCTCAGACACTTCCCCAAAAATAACATCCCCGCGATCGCCGCAGGGATGTTACGTTGCCACCTATTCATGACGTTGAGTGCCGCGAGATGTAGGGGCAGGTTTAGCCGAGCCGTAGTCGGTCAAAACTGTTGTGTTAACAACAAAACCTGCTCCTACAGGGATCTATCGCTATGGCTTAGATCGACGAAATTAACCATGAACGTCTGCGAAGGGCATGACGAATTGGCAACCTGAGGGGTTAACTTTACAGCCAAGGGATCTGCTAATAAATAAAATACCCAGCGTAGGATGCGTTAGGCTTCAGCAGTAATGCATCATGTTTAAACTGTGGGTAATTTATTTTTACGCTCCTCCCCTAAAGAGTTGACTAAATTATCCAGTTAAATTTTCCTTGTGACAGTTAAGTGCGGAATGTGGGTTTCAAACTAAAGACGGTTTTATCGTTTGAGGATCGCGGTGATGATGACGGTGAGGGTTGCAGAGGCAATCAGGGTAAAGGCTAGCTGGACAACCCATTGACTGGCTTGTTGGTAGTTGCTGAAGCGATCGTTGAACTTTTCTTGTTCTCTGGTTAATCCGTCCAATTCTCTGGTTAAGTCGTCCAACTTATCAGCCAAATCTTTCAGAGTTGGTTCATTGGTTGACATGACTTGAATCCTCGCTCCTTATAGCCTTTCTCATCATGCTCAGGCACGGTCGCTGAGTTAAAACTGCCAATGGGTAACGGGTTGAATGATGTAGGCATAGCCCCCATCACCGCCAGCGGCGATATCCTTAGCCTATCATTCCTAAAGGGTGAGATGGTTTGTAACTATCGGTCAGACTTAAGAGGGTGTTTTAAAAGTTGATTTTGCGTGCGCGAGGCGCACGCAAAATCAACCTTCTAGGCCACTTTTCAAACAATCTCTAAGATTCGGTCAACCCCAGAGGATGAGGGCCGCTGAACACTCCCATTCACCCCGTCGGATCGATCCTATCGGGCAACGAGAGAGCCAAAATGACGAAAAATACCTATAATTTGGGGGAATTTTGGATCGATCGATTGAGAGACGCACATGCCTGTCGGATTACCTGAATTTGTCGAAAACCCGGAAAACCGCTGTCCGGTGATTTTGCTGTTGGATACGTCTACATCAATGGAAGGTAGACCCATCCAAGAGTTGGCGCGGGGGGTGCGGGTGTTCAAAGAAGATGTGCTGCGGGATACCAAAGCTGCCCTGAGTGTGGAAGTCGCCATTGTCAGCTTTGGCCCCGTACAACTGGTTCAGGATTTTGTCACGGTGGAACACTTCACCCCACCGGAATTGAAGGCGGATGGCTTCACGCCCATGGGAGAGGCGATCGCCTACGCCGTGCAATTACTAGAAGACCGCAAGGCCACCTACAAGGAAAGCGGCATCCAATACTATCGTCCCTGGATTTTTCTGATTACCGATGGCGCGCCCACCGATGCCTGGACAGCGGCAGCGGAGTTGGTCCGCCAAGGGGAGAGCGATCGCAAGTTCTGTTTCTTTGCCGTTGGGGTAGAGGGCGCAGACCTGAAGACCTTGGCCTGTATCGCCCCACCGGAACGCCCACCCATCATGCTCAATGGCCTCGACTTCCAATCCTTGTTCGTCTGGCTCAGCACGTCGATGAAGCGGGTTTCTAGCGGCAAAGTCGGCGAAGCGGTGGCACTACCACCCGTCGGTTGGGGGCAGATTGTCACTTGATCCTCTCGGTCCTATCCAACAGTTGGGGGATACATCCGGGCGAATAGAATAAGCCCGTTGGGCAGGCTTTGCCTACGCGGCTATACAAACACTAGCGAAGCCCTAGCGTAGCCATGCCGAAGGCTATTGCCCGTAGGGCTATAGTCCGCGGGTTGGTTTTTCCTGCGTGAGACGCAGGAAAAATCTGCTTTTTAAGCGGTCTCTCAGATTACCGTTCTCGCACACCCCGACGGTCTAGAGCTTCCAGCATTTTTTGCCGGACTTGCTTTGCCCAACTGTCAAAATCAAAATTATCAGTACTACCTGATGGTGTTGCTCCAGTTAAATTTGGTTTTTTATTAGCAATTGAAGTATCCATGGTTAGCTCCTGAAAGGCGATCGTGGGTTAGAGATTGGTGCAGACAAGAAATTGACCAAATAAATGGCAATTTTGAGGCATAGATGGAGAGGCTAATTCAACGGTGAAGTGCCTCAAGACTACTTGTGGCATTAGACCCCATAGAATAAGCCTTGACCGATTCCTGCGGCGAGGATAGGGAATAATCTTTCTGTAAAATAGGCGAAGATGCTGTCAGCAGTTTGAGACAAGGTCGTGCACTTCAGACTTGAATCGCTGCGTGTAGAAACAACAAATTTCAGGTGAGTTTTACAACAGTGCAGGGGAATAATTCACTTTTCATGATTCGCGGATTATGTCTTAGAACTGCACTCAACTGTGTTAAGAACAGTGAGGCAAATATGACACGGCGCGATCGCGGTTTCCATCACCTAAATGGTTGATTTTTCCTCGTCTAATTTTCGTTGCCGAACGACAAATCGATGAATACAGTTTGAACTCAGTTTGAGCCTACTGAGCCGATCAGTTGACTAGACATAACTGATGGCTATACTGTGTCAGCCAACAAATTTTAGTTTGTAGTTCCAACTTCAGTTGGCTGGCTAAAGCCATTACTACGAACAGTTCCCTGACAAAGTATAGATATGGCTACCCAGCTTCAACAAAAGAGTGATGGTTAACAGATGCGTAAGAATGAATACTTAGTGCAGTTGATCACACCATCTACCACTACATTACTTTAACTGGTAAATTCAGTATTCCCCTGAGAAAACTGAGATTAACTTAGATTTCCTGAGTTTGAATCAATGTTTCATGACATTAACCCTAATAGAGTTAGGGTGAGATCAATTAAGTGAGACCATCACGATTCACATTAAACTCTTAGTTATTAAGAGATTGTTTGAAAAGTAGTCTAGACGACTGATTTTACGTCTACGGAGCACACACAAAACCAGCTTCTAAAAACACTCTTTGTAAGTATTCAGGTAGCCGAATCTAGGGCGCGGAAACCGCGCCCCTACACACCGAACAACAGATGGAATTGTAGGGGTTGGGTTCCCCAACCCTTTTAGATCGAGCAATCAAGCGTTGATCAACCTGAATCGTTACCACTCTTTGAGATGACTGCTGACAACCATCCCAGGTTGTAATCGGGTTGTAATTAGGTATTCTTTAGTGAATGGTGATGCAAAAACGTAACCGTTCACTCCCCGTCAGGGGAGAAACAAGCGGGCGTAGCCCGCAACACTTTTCCAATAGGGGAATGTGAACGGTTACGCAAAAACAATTATCTAATAGATAGCAAGGATGAAATAGGATTTCTAAAAACGCGATCAGTGAACCAAATGCACCAGCAAAATGGAAGGTAAGTAGTCGCCAAATTTAAGGCGAACTTATCAACGTTAAGCCAACAGCAAGCTGTAAGCCAAGCCGCGATCGCAGTTACGGTTGAAATTGGTCAAAGTCAAACCAAAACAGATAAACCGTAAACCAGAAATAAACAGACAAAATATCAGGTATTTCTCGTTAGAGTTTGTTTGAAAAGGCATCTAAAAGAATTAGAAAATCGATTTTGTGTGCGCCTCGAGTACACAAAATCAACTTTTAAAACAGTCTCTTAGTTTGATATCTGTTTGGCTGTTTGATCGTAACAACCGTTAAATTTGTTTCTAAATTAATCCTAAATTAATTTTGACTGAAAAAAAGTTGCAATTTAGGCAACTCGGCAAAAACTTTGCATCCAGCTTTATTATTATGAGCTAGTTCGCCAAATCTTGAAAGTGCCTAAATGTAAGGGATGCATCTCCAAAATGTAATTCATGAATAGCCAGATCAAAATCAATCTACTTGTCTTCAATCTATTCAAGTGTTTCGGGCTAATTATGTTCACAAAAGAACATTTTCCCCGATTAATTAATTTTTTCTAAGTAGTAACCATTCACATCTCTCTCGCTGAGGAGAGTGACGGGCGATGCCCACTGGGCGTATTTCACGTTTGGGGGAGGGGCGGTTAAAACCGCATCTACAAGAACTAA
>CAZJZR010000022.1:0-15351 GCA_964550475.1 uncultured bacterium | reverse complement strand
CCAACCTGAATTAGTGGCACGATTGCAGCAATGGCGCGATCGCCTCAACTTCACCGCTGCCGAACCGATCGAGCCGCTCAACACCTGCATTGACTTGGCCGCAGCTCCCACTAGTCACACCGTCTTGGCCACCGATGGATCGCAAATTGCCCCCAGTCACCACGAAATTGCCTACTGTTATCTGATCAACGTCGGGCGGATTGTCTTGCACTATGGCCAAGGGCGGCAACCGTTATTGGACAGTCTGCCGGAAATTTTTTACCGGGGCGAAGACCTGTACAACTGTCGCCAGTGGGGCATCCGCACCGAAGAGTGGATGGGTTACCAACGCACCGTCTCCGAAGCCACCGCCCTCGCCGACCTCGCCACTCAAACACTCACCCACCCACCCACCCATCCTCCCACTCACCCACCCACTTCCCCTCCACCCACCCTCGCCCTCGTCGATGGCTCCTTGATCTACTGGTTCCTAGAAGCCTTGCCTAAGGAAGCCAGCGATCGCATCCTCTCCCCCATCTTGGCGGCATGGCAACGGTTACGCGAGTTACGCATTCCCCTCGTCGGTTACCTGAGTGCCTCCCGCAGCGGAGAAAGCCTCAACTTTTTGCGGCTGCAAGCCTGCCCCTTCCTCAGTCCCGACTGCCTCACCCATTGCGCTGGCCAACCCGATCGCGCCCCCTGCCAAGTTTTTGATCCGCTGCGGGATGTGGCGTTTTGGAATACGGTATTGCAACCGGGGCAACGGGGTTGCCTGTGGCGCAGTTCGGCTGCGGTGTTGGGCGATTACGGCGACCAAACGATTTACTTCTGCTATGCCCATGTGGGGGCAGAGGTGGCGCGGATTGAATTTCCGGCTTGGGTGGTGGAAGATGCTGAGTTACTCAACACCGCCCTTAGTTTGACGTTGACGCAGGTGCAAAAGGGCTATGGCTATCCCGTTGCCCTAGCGGAAGCCCACAACCAAGCCGTTGTTCGAGGCGGCGATCGCAGCCGCTTTTTTGCCTTGTTGGAACAACAAATGATTCGCGCCGGACTGCAAAATATTGGCACGTCCTACAAAGAAACCCGCAAACGAGGCAGTATTGCTTAACTATTCAGTCTCTCGCCACTGTTCAGTCCATCGCCACTGTTCAGCCCATCGCCGCGCCTCCAATGGTCTCAAGCTGACTGTGCTAGATTTCTAGCCATCAGCCGCAGCTAGGCTTTACCATAAAAAAAATACATGCTCAGCTAGAATACATGCTCAGCTAGCCCGTGGGCATGGGTTAGGATACGGTTACCACATCAGGGAATCTACCAATAGTTAGGAAACAGATTCGGGCTGCCGCGAATCGGTGCAGGTGTTATGGCTGTGATACCGCCCTCTCTGCAACAACTCTCAAACTAAGCAGAGAGGTCTATATTTTCGATCTGCTGAACCTGTGTAAATTGTTCTTCAGCACAATTTCTGCATCGTCCGTCAGGATAGATTTGGCTGGATGCATTCAATCTCGCCCGACCCACAAATTGGTTGACGAGGTTTTGCCCCACAAAATAGTCTTGACAGCCCAGCAGGCGAACAGGTAACAGTTGGGCACGTCCGGATTCTGGCCGTTGTTTTGTGGAGAGATGGTTAGATAGCCGCTTTCCTGCATTAACAAGGATGCAACCCGCTTGGAGATTCTGAAGACGCTACGGAAGTTTCGTTTACCGCACTGGGAGCGGCTAGAGGTAAAGCCAGAGGCGATCGCACCTCTCACCATCGGCTTTGCCAGTTTGATTGCCACGGGTTTGGTGCTGGGGGTGAAGCACATCGGTGGCTTGCAACAATTAGAACTGATGACCTATGACGTGATGCAGCGGCAACGTCCTGCTCCTGTCGAGGATCCGCGCATCTTAGTAGTTGGCGTAACTGAACGTGACATTCAAACCTATCAACAATCCACTCTGTCCGATGAATTAGTGGCCAAAGCGATCAAAACGCTTCAGACTTACAAACCACGGGTGATTGGCCTCGACATTTATCGCGACATTCCCCAAGGCGAGGGCTGGGCGCAACTGTTACAGGAATTCAAAGCCCCTAATGTGGTCGGTATTTCCAATCTCGGCTGGTTAGGCAGTCACTTTGATCCTGAAACGGGGCGCATCACCCTGCCACCCTGCCAAGCCAATGGGTCTGTTGGAGAGGTCAATGTGGACTCTGAAGCGGTGCCACCTCCGCCCTGTATACCCGTGTCCCGGATTGGGTTTAACGACAGTCTGATGCTGGATCCGGATAACATTGTCCGCCGTTATTTCCTCTACGCCAAGAATGATCGGGTTGGCTTTCATTCGTTTTCCTTGCAAGTCGCCTTATTATTTCTGGCTCAATCGGGTCAATCCACGGTGTTGGGAGTGGAACCGCAAGCGTTGAAGTTTGGCAATACGGCGTTTCCCTCCCCCCGTGCTAATGCGGGTGGTTATCAAAGCATTTTGGATCATCCGTATCAAATGCTGATGGATTATCGCCAATCGATCCGCCAAGTCAGTTTGCAGGAGCTGTTGACAGGTCAGGTTCCGGCTCACCTGATTCAAGATAAGGTGGTGCTTATTGGTTACACGGCTGAAAGCAAGAAGGACTTGTTCCCCACGCCCTACAGTATCGTTACGCCGCACCAAAACGAGGATGGCAGTAACCAGAGTGGGTTATCGGCGGGGGTGATGCTGCACGCCCAAGCCCTGAGTCAGATTTTAGGGGTGGTGCTCGATGGGCATCGACTGTTTTGGTTTTGGTCGGAGGCGGGGGAAGCGGTTTGGATTTTTGGCTGGGCCGCGATCGCGGGGATCCTGGCGTGGAAACTGCGCGATCCGGTGCTGCTGATTCCCGGTTTGATGTTGTTCTGGGTAATTTTGGGCGGCACCAGCTTTGCCATTTTCCTCGCCCATGGTTGGGTGCCCGTTGTTGCGCCCATTGTGGCCTCAATTCTGTCTGGTAGCGGTTTGATTACCTATCGCACCCAACAAGCCCTGCGCCAACAACAAATGGCCATTCGGCTATTGGGGCAAAACACCGCTCCAGAGGTGGCAGCGGCTCTGTGGAAGTCCCGCGATCGCCTGCTCAAATCGGGCAAGTTGCCAGGCCAAAAACTCACCGCCACCATGTTGTTCCTCGACATTCAGGGCTTCAGCACCATTTCGGAGCGGTTATCGCCAGAGTTGGTGATGGATTGGTTGAATGAATGTTTAACAGCGATCGTCCAAGAGGTGCAATCCCACCGGGGGATTGTCAGTAAGTTTACGGGTGATGGTTTGATGGCGGTGTTTGGTGTTCCCGTCGCCCGGACGCTGGAGTCGGAAATTGCCGCTGATGCCCAAGCGGCGGTGGCCTGTGCGTTGGGAATCAGCGATCGCCTCGACCAACTCAACCAAGGCTGGCAACAACGGGACTTACCCCCGGTCAAAATGCGGATTGGCATCTTCACCGGACCAGTGGTGGCGGGCAGCTTGGGTGGCAAAGACCGGATGGAATACGGCGTAATTGGTGATAGCGTCAACATTGCGTCCCGCTTAGAAAGCTGCGAAAAAGACCGTCAACCGACCCCCTGCCGGATTTTGATTGCCAAAGAAACCTTGGTCTATTTGCAAGACAAGTTCATGGTGGAATCTTGGGGACCCTTGGCGTTGAAGGGGAAACACCACTTAGTTGAGGTGTATCGCATCCTGCCCAACCGTTGCGACTTAAGCACCCCCCCCAACTCAACCACAAACACCACTAACCCCAGCAACAGTTCCAATGTGACCCTTGGCGCACCCTAACTGGCATGATTCACGGCAATTTACCGAAAAACCCGAAAAACCCTGATTCTCAATGATTTGGTGTTTGAACCGATAACTTTGTAGGGGCGTAGGCTTTGCCTGTGCAAAGCCTACGCCCCTACGTTGGGCAACACAAATTTAATTAGAACCAGCTTAATTAGAACCAGCAATCTCTAAGAGACTGTTTTAAAAGTTGATTTTGCGTGCGCGAGGTGCACGCAAAATCAACGTTCTAGATACCTTTTCAAACAGCCTCTAAGGGTTAATGGCTAGACAGCAAACTGTCGAATACTAAAGCCGCGATCGCGGAAAATCCAGTGATGCCCAGAGCGATCAAGGGATTTTGCCCTTGACCCACAGCAAATGAAGTGACAATCCCTGCCCCTAAGGCCGCAGTAATCACTGCACTAACCCAATCCCGCTTTGAATGATTAAACATATTGACTTGGCAGCCTTAACTCAGAGGTTTGAAAGGAGGTTTGAATCTGGCAGATTTAGAATCTGAAGAATTTAACTCGGTCAGCATTCAGGTAGCCGAATTTAGGTCGCGATTTAGGTCGCGGAAATCGTGCCCCTACCCATGGAATAACGGATGCAATTGTAGGGTTTGGCTTTCCCAACCCTTTTCGATCTACTGAGACTGAAAAATTAACAGTGAAGAAAACAGTGAAGAATTAACGTTGAGTCAAGAATTAACTGGGGTAATTTGCTAACTGGGGTAATTTGCATCAACAGCTATAGCAATCCCGACTGAATGACAAACAACGCCAGTCTCCCAACCCATAGATCCGCCCGACGGTTACCTATCAACGTTTACCTATCAAGCTGTTAAACTCTCAAGCTGCTAAATCTGATCCTTACTCTTCCTTACTTGCGATTTCTTAAATGTGTTCCTAAATGTGTTCCTAAACCTACCATTCTCCATTTAGAGCGATATCCCTAGCCGGACAATTTGCAATGAATCTTTAGGCTAGTCGTAACAGACGTAAACGTTTGAGCATCCCGTTCAAGGCGATCGCATCAATCTGTACCATTGGTAATTCCAGCGGGGTAAGGACTTGCCCCATCCTGAGGAATTGCTGGATACTTGTAAACAATTCCTAAGAAGCATGTCGGTTTACAACGGCCTCGACCAGCCTTCGCTCATTCTGTCTCAGATTGAGACTCGTTACGATACGATCACATAAGATCACGACTGATTACAAAACACGAGCAGAACTGGCAATCCTTGGTTAAGCTAGTAAGTAGGACGTAATCCGTGTAATTGGTGTTATTCAGTAATTTAAGTGTTGCTGGCCTTTCAGTAGTATTAACGATAGTATTGGCGATACGAGCTTGGGTAGTTTCGGCTCAATCACGCTCTAGGTAGGATGGCTATGGCTCCCCCAAAAATCTCTAAAACCCCGAATTCCAAAGTTCCTAGCCAGTGGGTTAGTTCGTTGCGATACATGCTGGCGGAACTGCGACCTCTTGGTAAACCAGAGGTGTGGGCTTCTGGCGTGATCCTGATTATTTTGGGCTTATTCGCCTGGGAATACTGGAACCAGCCCTCTGACCGCAATGATTTTGCTGGCGATCAACCCGATTACAACTTTGTAACCGATGACCAAGCGATCGCCCAGGATATCGACAATTCCGCCCTGTTACGCCAAGATCTGGATTCGTCATCACTATTGCCGAGTCAACCGCTCAACATCCCCACCACGATTAACCTGCCCAACACGGCCAGCGGTAGTGGCAGCGGCAACAATAGCACCAATAAATCATCCCTGGCTCCCGGTGTGGCGGCATTTCTGGCCTTAATGGCGAATTCCGCCAATCCGCCTTCAACCACCAGCTCAAGTTCCAGCAACAGCTCCATGCCAACGGCTGGACTGACTGGCAACCTGTCTGCCCCGACTGGAGGCTTGACGGGCTTCAATCCCGGTGGAACGAGCTACCCTAGCTCCGGTGGATTATTTTTGGCTAATCCGAGTAGTAATCTCACCTCCGGTTTATCATCCCCCGTTGGTAGTGGCGCAATGGGGAATGGCGCGATCGCACCCACCAACCCATCCTTATCGACTCCCTTAGCGGGCACTGGACTCAACAGCTTCACGGGTAACCGGGGGATTAACGCCACCGGAACGGCCAACACAGGACTTGGAGCCGCCAATACGACTGGTTTAGCAGGTGTGGGCAACAGTGGGGTTGCGGTTGGCCAATCTTCTTCCTATGTCAACAGTCCCCTGCCCGGTGCTGCCCCCGTTAGCCGACCGGGGATTTACATTCCACCCACCACCACCCCTAGCTATTACACCCCACCGGCTCAACTGGCGGTGCCCAGCCAAGTGACCACGACTCCCGCGATCGCCCCCACCTCGTTAAATGGGGTGAATGCTCCCTATGCGGTGCCGGGAAATCAGGTCGGTAACGGCTTAGGCAATCCCACCAATCTGGATCAACCGATTACGCCCAGCGATATGGTACCCGACCCATTTTCCGTACCGCGTGCCGTACCGGGGCGGTACATTGGCAACGGCAAAATTAATACCTTTGCTAATCCGTAGCATCGGCTAGGCCAAAGGTGCGGTTGGAGTCGAAGGAGTGGCAAAAGTTGGGCAACCCTTGGCTCAGCACAAAAATCACCACCGCCGCCACCAAGGGGGGTGGACAAAGACCTGTCGCACTCAAATACTCGTTCAGTGTGGCTGCATTACCCTGCAATAAAGTTTCCCGCATGTCCCGCTGACACAGGGTAGCGCGATAGCGTTTGGCTAGGGATTCCAACCAGCGATCGCTGGTGTCCGGCTCTAGGCCAGAGCGCAGAGCCAAGCTAATCGCTGCATCTTCCACATTGCCATCGCAGTCTTCAATTAAATCCAGACATTCCATCGCCAGCGAGTCGGTGGCCAATTCCGATCGCAGACGAGCTATTTCCTCAAACGTTAGGATAATCATGCGGCAATGGGGACAGTCCCCCGGAGTTAAGGGTAAACCGTCTTTCATTGTGACAGATTTTTGAGTGACAGACTTTTGAGAAAGGCAGCGGGCTTACGCATCCGGCTTCCTGCCCACTAATAACGCCATTTCCAGCCATTTCCAATAACAATCCACCTCGGTAAAGCCAATCTGGCGCAACCATCCCAATTGCGTTTCCACATCCAGCAATTGGTTAGACGGGTCTTCCGGTTGCTGATCAATGCCGAGAGCAATCCGGAATTGCTGATGTAAGTTGGCGGAGCCGGGCGCAACGTGCTCTAAGTTGCAGAAAATCCCCCCCGGTTCCAAGCAATCAAAAATTTCGGCATACAGCGATCGCTTGCGATCGTGGTTGACGTGATGAATCGCAAAGCTGGACACCACGGCATCAAACCGCCCCAAATCCGGCAACGGTGCATCGAAATTGTGGTCAATCACTTGTACTGTCGCATCATCCGTGAACCGAGTCCTAGCCGCCTCCAGCATGGTGGGGGAAAAATCGAGGGCAATGCTGTGAGCCTGGGGGCGATCGATTTTCAACAATCCCAGCAACCGACCATTGCCCGTGCCAATGTCTAAAATCCGCTGCACCGTCTTGGGCACCTGCTCCAACAGCACACCCTCCCCTTCCGTGCGATGGGGAATGGTATCCGCCATGGCCAAATACTTCAGCGCATGATCGGCAGATGTCCAAAGATTGACCATGAATGATGCTCCGGTTCAGTCAGTTGCAGTGCCGAAATTCATTGTAACCGCGCAGTTAGGGGGAAAGGGGAAAGGGAGAAGGGGAAAGTAAAATTGCCCGGTTATTCCCCATTCCCCATTCCCCATTACCCATCATTTTTCATCCTGATTTCATTTTCCTGTGACACACTGATGCAATCACGGCTTTCTTTGTTGTGACTGACCATCAGAGCGGTTATGTCTGATAATTCTTTCCAGCTCGACTCCAGCCTCACCTCTGCGACTTACCCCATCCCTGCTATGGCTCGATCCTCTGTCCTGCTGTCCGATCGCGACCTACCATCCATCGCTACAGGCTCGGTTTTCACCCTGACGGGTTGGCTGGTCAGCCTGCTGCTCTTGACCGGGGCAGCCAACGTACTGGCTCATGCTGGGCATGGCAATGAGTTTCAATCGGGTGGTCAAGCCAGTCAATTGAACAATGCCATTCCAGTCGATCCGGTGACTGTGCAGCGGTTGGGGTTGCGGGTGGAGCCAGTATCCCGGCAACTGCTGGCGGTTGGGATTAAAGCGACGGGGCAAATTGAGCCGTTGCCCAACCAACAGGTGGCGGTGACCACTCCTGTGGGTGGGACGTTGCTGCGATTGCTGGTGGCACCGGGAGCTGTTGTCCAAGCGGGGCAACCTGTGGCGATTATGACCAGTCCGGAACTGGCGGAGCTACGCACATCGGCATTCGATCGCCAAGCGACGGCGATCGCGGCTCGACAAACGGCTGAGGCGGAGTTGCGCTTGGCACGGGACAACTATCAACAACAGCAACGGATTACGGCCACCGAGATCCAGCAAGCCCGGACGGAATTGGCAGTTGCTCAAGAACGGTATGAAAAAGACCAGCAACTGTTGGAGCAAGGCGCGATCGCCCGACGGCTGATGTTGGAATCGGAGACGCGGTTGGCGACGGCGCGAAATGCCCTAGCCAAGGCCGAAAGTCGTCTGCACATCTCAGAAGCCGCTGCCCAACTGAAACGCGCCCAAGCCAATCTGCAAGCCGCCCAATCTCAGGTGCGGCTGAGTGAAACCACCTATCGCACTCGGTTACGCCAATTGGGAGCCAAACCTAACGCTGACGGTACCATTACCATCACCGCCCCCATTGCGGGGACTGTGGCCGATCGCCAAGCCACCCTTGGCGAGTCCGGGGAGGATGCAGGCAAACCGATTATGACGATTGTGAATAGCAGTCGGGTGCAAGTTGCAGCCAATATTTATCAGAAAGATGTACAGCGAATTCAAGTTGGGCAACGGGTGCGGGTGAAGCTGGCTGGCTCAACCGATCGCAGCTTCGAGGGACGGATCAGCGTGATTGGGGCAGTGGTTGAGGGCGAAAGTCGGATTGTGCCCGTCAAGGCAGAGTTAGCGAATCCGGATGGGCTGCTGAAACCGGGACTGTTTGTGGAATTGGAGGTGTTGACCGATCGCACACCCACGGCAGTGTTGGCCATTCCTAAATCGGCGTTGGTGGAAACCAATGACAAAAAAACGCTGGTGTTTGTGCAAAATGGCAATGCGTTTCAACCCGTTGAGCTAGAGTTTGGCCAAGAGTCTGGTGATTGGGTGGAGGTGAAATCGGGCTTGTTTGACGGCGATCGCATCGTCACCCAACGCGCCATCCAACTCTATGCTCAATCCCTCCGCACCGATACGACCCAAGCAGAGGCAGACCATCACCATGCGCCGACTGCGGCGGCGGGGTGGCGGCGATGGCTAGTGCTGCCGTTGGGTGGAACGGTTTTAGTTGGCGGCTTCCTAGGTGGAATGTATTGGGCAAAACGGGGCGATCGCAACCGTCAACTGACACCCTATGCCGGGATTGCTGTTACCCAAAACGGCTCTAAACTGGGCGAATCTGAACAAGCCGTTTCAGAAACGCGGTCTTTGCGATGATGGGTTGGGAATGGGTAATAGGGAATAATGGGTAATTGGTAATTGGTAATGGTTGTTCGTTTTTATTTAGAGGGTGTTTGAAAAGGGCGTATTTCACGGTTGGGGGAGGGGCGGTTAAAACCGCATCTACAAGAACTAAACCCGCCTACGCGGGTTTCAAAACCCTTAGTCCGCGTAGGCGGACTTTGTTTGTATAGCCGCGTAGGCAAAGCCTGCCCAACGGGCATATTCTATTCGCCCGGATGTATCCCCCAACTGTTGGATACGCCCCTAGCTATGAATCCTTGGTTCTGGGTGCAGCGTTGCCAATAGATCGCTTTCCACTACCGCCAATTCTGTCAAGCGATCGTTGACCGTAGCGGTGTCGTAATAGGTTGTGGCTAACAGCCAATACACGCCATAGTGTCGCGCTTCCGATGCCATCAGGCTGCGGTAAAAGCTGGCGAGGTCAGGATCAGGGCAGCGATCGCTGAGCAAGCCTAACCGTTCATGACTCCGTGCTTCAATTAAGCCCGCCACCAGGAGCGAATCCAACAACCGGGCGGGTTCGTCGCGCCGAATCGCCGCCTTTAACCCAGCGGCATAGGGGGGAGCCGACAAGGGAGCCAAGGGAATCCCCCGTTGTTCCAAAATCCGATTCACCTGTTCAAAATGCTGTAATTCCTCTTGGGCGATCGCGGTCAACATCCGCACCAGCTTTGCATTCGACGGATAGCGAAACATCAAATTTAACGCCACCCCCGCCGCCTTGCGTTCACAATGGGAATGATCTAACAACACCACATCCAAATGGCTTAATGCCTGCTCAATCCAAGCCGGATGGGTGGGTTGTTTCAGAAACTTAATCGTGGCAACTGGTGACACCATAGGGACGATAGAAGCTTATATAACCAAATAATTCTATAACCAAATAATTCTATAACCAGGTAATTCATCTGCATCCATGTAACCGTTCACATCCCCCCATCAGAAAAGTGTTGGGGGCTACGCCCGCTTGTGCCTCCCCTGACAGGGAGTGAACGGTTAAGTATCCATTCATCTGCATCCTGCGGTTAGCCCTGCTGGCCTAACCCTGACAACTGTACAGTTCTCGGAAAGTGGGTATTCGGATCAAACTGGATCTGGTGCAATTGCGTGCCAGTCAATAACGCCCCTTGTAAATTTGCGCCCCGCAGATCTGCGCCTGTCAAATTCGCGCCCGTCAGATCCGCCATCCGTAACGACACATCACGCAGATTGGCTCCAAACAGATTGGCTGCTTGCAGATTTGCCGACTGCAAATTTGCCCCCTCAAAATTCGTGTGGCTGCAATTGGTAGCATACAGATTTGCCTGACTCAAATCAGCCCCGCTCAAGTTGGCATGATCCAACAACGCCGACTCCAAATTGGCCGCATGGAGATTGGCCGCAATCAAAACGGCAAACCGCAGCGATGCTTCACTAAAATTAGCAACCGCCAAGTTGGCATAGCTGAAGTTGCAGCGATTCAACTTCGCCTGACTCAAATCGCTCCCGTTTAACTCCATCCCACCCAAATCGATGCCGTTCATAAACGCCTGATGGAACCGGGTTCCGGTCAGCCGTGCCCCCTGTAATGTGGCTCCACTCAACCGTGCGCCGCTCAAATTAGCCCAATTCAAATTACTGCCATTCAAATTGGCCGAGTTTAAGTTAATCCCGCTTAAATTGGCTCCACACAGATTGACCGCTTGCAAATTCGCCAAGCGCAAATTCACCCCAGCCAATAACGCCCCACTCAACCGAGCACCCGCCAAATTCGCTTGCGTCAACACCGCACCCGTCAGATTCGCCTTCGTCAAATCCGTATGGGTGAGAATGGTTTTGATTAATTTGGCATAGCTGAGATCGGCTCCGTATAAAAACGCCCCTGATAAATTACAGCGATTCAAACTGACACGCCGCAATTTGGCATAGGCTAAAAAGGCTCCCGTCAGGTTGACATTTTCTAACTGAATGCCCGTTAGCTCAGAGCCGACCAAATCCAATCCTGAAAATTCCCGCTCGCCACTCGTCAGCCGAGCCACTAAATCAGACGGATGTTCAAGCATAGATGCCTCCTGTTTTAGCTGTTGGGCTATACAGTTCAACGGGTAAGCAAAAAATCAACCGGGTTTCCCCTGGATCACTTTCTGCCCACACCGTACCGTGTAGGTAATGAATCATTTTCTGAACCAGGGTTAGCCCTAAACCCGTACCGCTGTACTTCCACGGGTCAGCGGATGGCACCCGATAAAATTGGTTAAAAACCAGTGGCAGTTCAGTGGCAGGTAAATCAATGCCTGTATTGCTGACACAAACGTACAGTTGGGGACTAGAACTACCCCGCTGCTGGGCTTGGGTGGTGGAAAATTGCACATTCGGATACTGGAGAGTTGGGGTCATGCCACCCGGATTGCCGCCACCCTTGTTCGCATCAGATTCGGTCGGTTGGGTGACTGGTGTAGCCAGTAGCGATGATTCTGGAACTGAAGGGCAGGGAGCAACGCACACACTAGTTGAATTGGGATTAGGTAAGTTACCAGGGATTAACTGCACTCTGACAGTGATGTTGCTATGAGCCGGAGAGAATTTGCAAGCGTTGGTTAACAGTTCTTGCAAGACGTGATTCAGCAGGAAGAGGTCAGACGCGATACAGGGGAGATTGGATGGAATGTCGAGGGTAATGGTTTGTTGTTTTTGCTGGGCTGTCAGAACGAATGTCTCCACGACTTGAGCAACCCAATTACCAATTTGGATGGGGGACAAAATGATTGGTTGGGTTCCTGCTTCTAATTGTTGCAGAGTCAAGAGATCTGTGACTAAGTGAATTTCCTGATCACACTCATCTCGTAAAATTTTGAGACATGCGGCAATTTTACGATGAATTGAATTGGCTGTGTTCCATTCGGTGGTCGGCGATGGCTCGATCGCAATCCCCAGTTGAGCTAACAAAACTTCCAATAATTGAATGGACATTTTGATGCTCGATAAGGGAGTCCGTAGTTCATGGGAGATGGTGTTCAGAAAGTCATCTTTGAGCCGATTCAGTTTTGCCAACTCCAGCACCTGATTTTGAGCCGCTCGATACAGGCGAGATTGGTGCAGGGCGATCGCGGCTTGATGAGCTACCTGCCAGACCAAATGCACCTGCGCGTCACTAAAGATTTCGTTCGCAGCGCGCCACACCCATAAATCACCCAAGACAGTTTGTTCATCCTTTATCGGACAATGCAACACGGTCAGAGCCATGGGTTGTTGGGCAGTTCTAGGCAGACAAAATTGGATCGGGAGCATGGCGGATAATTCCCTTTGCCATTCATCCAACATCGCCAGATCCGCCACTAATTCCACCTTGGCATTGGTGGGGGGCTTATAGCATTGATAGACTCGTTTGGTTCCGGCTGGGGTAACGACCCGTTGACAGCAGCCCAACTTTAACCGATGACCCAGTTCTTCCACTACCGTTAAGGCGATTTCGTGTTCATCCCAGGAGTCGCGGATTTGTTCTGTAATCCGTTTCAGTAAGTCTTCGTATTGCCAAACCTGGGTAATTTGATCAACCGTTTGCTCTAATTGGCTGTCTAAATCGAAGCTGAGGGATGCGCCGGGGAGGGCTGACGTTAGCGGATCATCCGTTTGTGGAGGTTGCCCGTCTAATTGATCAGCTTGAATATCTGAAATAGCTTGCTCATCGAATTGGTCATCCTGCGGCTCTAGTCGGCAATTGAATGGCGCGGGCGATCGCCGATTTGCTTGGTGATCTTGGCTATCTAGCTGATGACTTAACTGATGCCTTAGTTGACTCGCTAACTGACCGTCTAATTGACCATCTAATTGACCGTCTAATTGACCGTGTAATTGACTAGTTAATTGACTAGTTAATTGACGACTTACTAATTCACCATCGAATGGCTGGGTGAACGAATCGACTCGGTTCTCTAGCTGCTGATCTCGCTGATTTAAGTAACGGCTTAACTGACTATCCAATACCTGAAGTAGATGTAATAACCGTTCAGAGGGCTGGGTGACATCCGTCATCTGACAGATCGCCCCTACCAAGTCTCCTTGGGGATTAACAGAGGGACTGGCGTTGATTAGTAAGTAGTAGGTCTGCCCTGTAGCCAGTTGTAAGCTCAAGCGATGATTGGAGATAGCTTGTCGCGATCGCAGCACTTGATTGATCGGCAAGTGTTCAGCGGTCAAGGGTGTACCCCGCAAATCAGTCCACTGCCACCCTCGCCCGTGCGGCATCCACGGTTGTCCCACTGTGAATAAGGTTGTCGTTGAGAGGTGTTCCCACAGATGCATCGCCGCTGGATTGGCAAACACAATCTGCCCTTGGGGATTTGCCATCACTAGGGCAACCCCGTTTGCATGTTGGAAAATATCAACTAGTAGGGTGCGATCGCCCAAAAGCTGCTTCATGATTATTGACGGATTGAGCTATGGTTGTCAGCTAGCCCATGCACCACCGATGGGATCCCCTCAAGTTAGATCTGGTGCATTCCGACTGATCAGAAGAACTCTACACCGTTCTCCCAACATCTGGACGACCTGAGATATGTAGGCTCGAAAAGCTGGCTCCAGAATGGGGTTCTAGAGTTGATGATTCAAATCCCCCCAATGGGATCGGTGTTCTCTGATGAAATGCTCCTGTATCCTGTACCGCTAGTGGAGCGTCACAGCTCGTTTTTAGGGACAATCCTCTAGGGATTTACTCTAACAACAAAAATTGACAGAGCATTAGTTGGTTGGCAAAGGCAAGATATTTCAATACAGTTGGATGCACTGTCCATTGCCTAACGTTATGTCGCCTTTAACGGCTATGCGTTAATTTGGCATCCCGATAACGGATGCCGAATCAAACTTCCAGCAATCGGTTCAACCAGCCGCTCAGCCAGTTTTGCCATAGCTAAGGACTGTAGTGGACTGAAGGCGATACTAACTTTTCTACCTTAAAGATAACTGAGATCCGGAATGAGAATCCCCAGTAGAGCTAAGGGATTTGCTGGAAAATAAAATACTGGCGATCACATCTCTTGCCATCTCTTGCCATCAATGATGCAGGTTATCCCGCTTCGTCCAAATGCAGCACCTCCGCCCCATTAGCCCAGTTGCGATGCATGGAGCTATGGGGTAACACACGCATCACCTCTTCCACCGTGGTGTTCCCCATGAGGATTTTTTCGATCGCGGCGATGCGGAACGAGGGGTAATTGGTCTTGCGTAAATAGCGATGCAGTTGGGTGAGGCTGCCTTCGTAAATGATTTGCCGCACCATATCATCCACATCCAGGATCTCAATCACCGCTTCCCGTCCCAAATAACCGGAATCAAAACACTGGCTGCAACCTTTGCCCTTGCACCAGCCGTTGGTGTTAATTTGTCCCCGTTCCACGCCCAAGGTTTGCAGATCGTCGTCGGTGGGGCTGTAGGGGGCGGCGCAGTGGGGACAAATCCGCCGCACCAACCGTTGGGCAACTACCCCCAGCAGCGCGTCGCTGATCAACCCCGGATCGGGGCCGATGTCCTTGAGTCGCGGGATGGCGGTGACGGCATCGTTGGTGTGTAGGGTGGTGAGGACAAGGTGCCCGGTGAGGGCAGCACGGACAGCGGTTTCTGCCGTTTCATGATCGCGGATTTCCCCCACCATGATGATGTCGGGGTCTTGGCGCAGAATGGCGCGGAGGCCAGCGGCGAAGGTCATGCCAGCGGCTTCGTGGACTTGGGTTTGGGTGATCCGGGGCAGGATGTATTCCACCGGATCTTCTACCGTCACCACGTTGACATTTTCGGTGGCGATCGCCTGCAAACTTGTATATAAGGTACTGGTTTTCCCTGACCCGGTGGGGCCGGTCAGGATGATCATCCCTTGCGGTTGACGCAACCACCGTTGGTAAATCGGCAAGGTGCGTTGGCTGAAACCGAGCTTGTCGATGGTGGCAAAGGGGTTGCGCTGGGGCAACAGCCGGATCACCGCTTTTT
>CAZJZR010000021.1:0-15421 GCA_964550475.1 uncultured bacterium | reverse complement strand
CAAATCACGAACCCTCACTCTAGTATTAGTTGAGAGTGCTTGGGCGCAACCTACCGAGTGGTGGTTTTATGGATAGCGATGGGAACAGGGATAATCGTGGGTTTGATGCCGCGCAGACGGATGATGCGGGAGCATTGCCGTTAGTCAGTGAGGATGTGGTTGCGGAGTTGGCGTGGGCGATCGACATGACCCAGGGCCAGTTCTCGTTGATTTTGGCGCGGTGTAACTATGCCAGCGTGCGGGAGTATGTGGCGACGCAGTTGCGGGAGACCCATGGCATTGACCCGTTGGTGTTGCGCTTGGAGCCGGAGACCAAAGGGGTGTACACCCGGATTCGGGAAGCGGTGGGACCCGATACACCGACTGGGTTGATGGTGTTTGGGTTGGAAGAGTTACAGAATTTAGACCAAATCATTGCGTCAATGAATCAGGTGCGGGAGGAATTCCGCAAGCACTGCCATTATGCGGTGGTGTTGTGGGTGACGGATGACGTGATGAAACGGCTCCAGCGGTTGGCCGCCGATTTTGAGAGTTGGGCGACAACGATTGAGTTTGTGATTTCGACGGAGGCGTTGCTTCAGGCGATTCGCCAAGGGGCGGATACGGTGTTTGCCAATGCCTTGGCGGCAGATTCGACGCTTTCGTTTAGCGATCTCGTCAATACGTTGGATTTGGGTTCGCTGCATTATTCGGAATTGGCAGCGGCATTAGCGGATTTACGCCGACGGGGGCAATCGCTGGATCCTCAACTCCAAGCCAGTTTGGATTTTATCTTGGGTTTGAGTGTGGGTGATCAAGCCGATGCCTTGGTGAATTTTCAGCGCAGTTTGCAATTCTGGCAGGGCAACGAAAAAAAGTCTGAAGGGCAGGCGGGGACTGCCGTTGCTGTGGCTAGTCCCCCCGTGGCGATCGCCGTTGGTGGAGAACCTGTGCAACCGCGATCGCCCAGTCACGATAAGGGCTGGATGAGCGATTCGGCTTTAGACATCCAAGTTGTCGCCAAAGCTAACTCCAAAAACGGCATGGATGCGGGCAGTGCAGTTGGTTCAAATTCAATTGCGGCACCCCTGAAAGCTGCGCTGCTGTACTTTTTCATTGGTCGGTATCACTATCGCAACATTGACCAACTCCAGCACCAATCGATTGATTGGCAACCGGCTCGCCAACCGTTAGAACAGTGCATCGCCTTATTTGAACAGGCCGATCGCCCCGATCTGGTCGCCAAAGTCACCACCCATCTGGAACGGATATTGGAACGGATGCGAGATTGGGAGGCACTGGCGCAGGTGGCGGAGCGATCGCGGCGATTGCACCAAACCTATGGCCCACCGCTGAAATTGGCGCGGGACTATGGCTTCTTAGCCGAAGTGGCGTTAGAGCGGCAGGAATGGGAGGCGGCGCGAGAAGCGGCGGCTGAAGCCCTCAGCATTTTGGAACAACACGAATCCTATCTGTGGGAACAGCAGCTCTATTTGGTCTTTTTGGCGCAGGCGGAACGGCAATTGTTAAACCGCGATGCCGCGATCGCCTGTTTAATCGCCGCCAAATCCTTTGGTGATCAGGGGCATCCCCAGATCTACAGCCGCGTTTTGCAAGAGCTACGCAACCTCTACCTGGAACAACGGGACTACCTCGAAGCCTTTCGCCTCAAACAAGCCCGGTATGCGATCGAGCAACAGTATGGCCTCCGCGCCTTCATTGGGGCGGGACGGTTACAAACCCGTCGCCATGCCGGATCGGTGGAACGGGATGATCCAGAATCGCTGCAAGAAACGGTGGCACCGGAAATTATCGCCTCCGGTCGCCAGCGCGACTTACAAGAACTGATCCAACGGGTAGGGCGGAATGACTCCAAACTAACCGTGGTGCATGGCTATTCGGGGGTGGGTAAAAGCTCGCTGATTAATGCCGGATTGGTGCCTGCACTGCGGCAACGGGCGATCGGGATTCAGGAAAATCTGCCCGTGCCGATTCGTTCGTACACCAACTGGGTGGATGAAATTGCCCGCTTATTGGAAGAAGCCCGACAAACCGCCACCGGGGAACTCAGCCGCAGCATGGTCAGCCATGTGGTGCCACATACCAAAATCAACGGACTCAGCAACACGAAGCCGGGTAATCCGGCGGTGAGTGCTGCCGTCAGTGGCATGGTCAGCAGTTTGGTGAGTGGTGTGATCAGTAGCGTGCGGCAGGGCGATCGCCCCTCTGGGTTTCCAGTTGAGCGTCCACCTGTAATTGGCATCACCGATACCCCCAGCGGCAACTTTGGGGCAGAGGATACGGACAATCCCGATCAACCTGTCGATCCTGCGGCGCAACAGGCTGCCACTGCCGCCAAAATCCAACAACTGCTGAGCCAAATCCGCCGACTGGAGCAGCAAAACTTCCGGCTGATTTTAATCTTCGACCAATTTGAAGAATTCTTCTTCGTTTACCCCGACCCGATTCAGCGTCGCTCCTTCTTTGAATTTTTAGGCGAATGTTTGAATATCCTCTCGGTGAAAATCATCCTGTCCTTGCGGGAAGATTATTTACATTACCTGTTGGAATTTAATCGTCTGCCCGGAATGCGGATGATTAATAACGACATTTTGGGCAAACAGATTCTATATGGGTTGGATAACTTTACCCGTGATGATGCCCGAGCCATTATCCAAGACCTGACGCAGCGATCGCGCTTTTACTTAGAACCCAGCCTGATCGATGCGCTTGTCAATGATTTAGAAAGTGACTTGGGCGAAATCCGTCCAATTGAGTTGCAAGTGGTGGGGGCACAACTGCAAGAGGACAAAATCACCACCCTAGAGCAATACCAAGCCTGCGGAGAAAAACCGAAAGAAGAATTGATCAAACGCTACCTGGAGGCAGTAGTCGCCGATTGCGGTCTGGAAAACCAACAGGTAGCTGAACAGATGCTGTACCTGCTGACCGACAAACGCGGCACCCGCCCCCTAAAAACGCGGGAAGACCTGTTCCTGGGTCTCCGCAATTCCCTCGTCAACAGCCAACAATTGGACTTGGTATTGGCGATTTTGGTGCAGTCAGGGCTAGTCTTCCTCTTGCCCGAAGTCCCCGCCGATCGCTACCAACTGGTACACGATTACCTGGCTGCCTTCATCCGCCAACAACGGGATGACAGCTTGGAAGAACGGTTAGAGGAGGTGGAAGAACGGCTCGACCAAGTGGAGCAAGCGAATCACATCTTGGCGGAAGCCCAACGGCAAGCCGCCGATGAACCGCTGGAACAAAAGGGCTGGTTCCACCTCAGTGGTCAACCGTTAGTGACTGCCCTCAGTACCGCGACCGTTGTCTTAGCGATTCGCTTCTTGGGCTTGTTGCAACCGTTAGAACTGTTCTCCCTCGATCGCATGTTTCAAATGCGACCGTTGGAACCCGTTGACAACCGAATTGTCATGGTCAGCATCAATGAACAAGACCTGCGAAAATTGCAGACGGGTGGATTAGTATCCGATGACATCTTGGCGGATGCGATCGAAAAAATCAAAGGGTACAATCCCCGCGTGATTGGCCTACGAATGATCCGTGATTTACCTGTGCAGCCCGGGCACAAAAAATTATTAGCCGTCTATGCCAACACGCCGAATCTGATAGGCATCCAACAAATCGCCACTGATCCTCCAGTTCCGCCGCCCCCGATTTTGGGTGATCCAGAGCGCGATCAAGTGGGTTTTACTGACCCGATTACCGATCCCGATGGCGTGATGCGACGGGAAATGTTGTTCTTGGATGATGCCGAAAGTTTCGCCTTCAAACTGGCGAAGGTGTACCTGCAAGCCCAAGGGATTGAACCCACACCAGCTCCGTTTAATCCCAACTTTATGCAGTTGGGCGATGCCATCTTCCGCCCGTTTGAAGCCAATGATGGCGGCTATATGCGGGCGGATGCACGCGGCTATCAAATCATTACCAATTTCCGGGGGCCGGCCAATTATTTCCGGCGGGTTTCGCTGTCGCAGGTGTTGGAGAACGACGTGAATCCCAAGTGGTTTCAAAATCGGATTGTGATTATTGGTACCACAGCCATTAGTTGGGGGGTTTCCACCAAAACGCCGTACACCACCAATCTGCTGAAGTCAACCGATATCTTTACCCTAGAAGCGACAGCCAATTCCGTCAGTCAGATCATCAGTGCGGCCTTGGACGATCGCGCCCTGATCCGCACATGGCCTGAACCCGTGGAATGGCTGTGGATTATCTGTTGGGCGGTTTTGGGCGCGAATATTATCTGGCGGTTCCAGTCAGGGTATTGGTCAGCCGTGTTCTTTGTAGTGTTGGGGACAGGGTTGATCTTGGGTGGCAACCTGCTGTTCTGGCTCGGCATTTGGTCACCGACGGTGCCAGCGTTGTTAACGTTGGTTGGGGTGGCCATCTCCAGTGTGATCTTTTTGGAAAAGCAACGGGAAGCGTTTCGGTTACGGCGGACGTTGGAGTTGATTGTGCAAGCCTATCGCGGTAATCCGGTGTTGGGGCGATCGGCGATCGAATTTTTCTTTACCTCCACCAGTAAAAAGCAATTGCTGCATCAAACCCTGACCACGATCGCCTTCAACAATATGCGAGCCTGTAATTCACCGGAGGAAATCGCCAACTTTGACGACCGGATGGCTTGGTTACCCCCGCTCACGCTGGAAACCTTAGGCCCCATCTATCCCCGGTTGTTGAATGTGAGTAATCAAGTGGAGGAAGAATTAAAACGGCTGAAGTTGGTCAGCGGTGATGGACACACCGCCATTGTGGCGAAGGATGATACGTTTGCGGCGGCGATCGCCAATCTCCGTAACATTCATAACCACATTTCTCCGTTTAATCCCAGCACCTTCGCCATTCGGCGTATCTTGGAACATTGGCTAGGGATTTTGCAACGGGCGCACCGGGAACACGCCAAACCGTAGTCTGGATTATTCACGACATTCTACACGCCGAGCTGTAGGGGCAACCACGGGGGGATTGCCCCGTAAATCTCGCGGTTAGACCGAGATCTGGGTGTAAACCGCTAAACCCTACATTGGGCGGAAGGGCACCGCCCCTAAGGATTTCGACCTTTTTCCGTAAATTGTCATGAATAATCCAGGGTAGGGCGATCGCCCAGTGAATGTTTTGACTCTGGCATTTGCTTGCCAAAAGCCATACCTAGGTGTTGCTGAATTTAGGGATGAGCTAAGAGTTGGATGACTTGAAACGAAGTTGCAATTCATCCTGCTATTCAGCAGCACCACCAAAAACCATCCCTACATTCTCAACTTCTTCACAAGTTTTACGAACAATACTACTAACAGCGTAACTGTTCACGTCCCGTCAGGGGAGGAACAAGTGGGCACAGCCCGCAACACTTTTTCCATGGGGGATGTGAATGGTTACCTAACAGCAGTTATTACTAGCAGTGGTTGCCGAATGTGGCCGCACGATTGCAGCATCAGCGCACATAGCACGCCCCGCTTGAGTCAGAAGCCCCCCGATCACCAAGCCCAACGGATTGCCCCCTTGGACACCTAGAAACTTGAACGCAGCGGCACCCATCTGTTGGCGTTGATTACGCCGCTGGCGACATGGGTGTTGCTGAATAGCAGGATGAATTGAAACGAAGTTTTAAGTCATCCAACTCTCTAAATTCAGCAACGCTAAACCATCAGTTCTGCCACCGTCAGTTCTGCCACCGTCAGGAGAAGCTATGACACCTTTAATCTTATTAGCAGAGGATAATGAAGCCAATATCATGACCATCTCTAGCTATTTGATGGCGAAAGGTTATCGGGTGATGTTGGCGAATAATGGGCAGGAGGCGATCGCCCTCACCCAAGCGCAGCGTCCGGATCTGATTCTGATGGA
Source organism: uncultured bacterium (assembly GCA_964550475.1). GTDB lineage: Bacteria > Cyanobacteriota > Cyanobacteriia > CAIUCS01 > CAIUCS01 > CAIUCS01. The sequence goes on along the minus strand of CAZJZR010000021.1, from coordinate 9,574 downwards.
TATTCAAATGCCGGGGGTGAATGGGTTGGAAGCGATCCAAACCATTCGGGGCTTGCCCGAATATGCCACCATCCCAATTGTTGCGCTGACGGCATTGGCCATGAATGACGATCGCGAACGTTGCCTCGCTGCCGGAGCCGATGAATATTTAGCCAAGCCTGTCAGCTTAAAGGCATTAACGGTCATGATTGACCGCTTAGTCGTGCTGGCCGTGTAGGTGAGCCTAGGCCAGATGGTGAGAGTGAGGTTCAGTGCTGGTTGTGGGCAAACAGATTCTATCCGTTACTGAGGAAATGTGTTCTAATCAGGTATTAACCGAATCATGAATCACGGCTCCTCAACACGCATTAAATATTGATGATTACACCCGCGATAAATCATGACCAAGCGGAATCTCTGACTCTGACCAACTGCGATCGCGAACCGATTCACATCCCCGGCGCGATTCAGCCCCATGGACTGTTGTTTGTCCTCCAGGAACCGGACTTCACCATTACCCACATCAGCCAAAACAGCCTCGATATTCTGGGCATTCCGGCTCCAGATTTGTTGGGGCAACCGCTGGTTACGCTGATGCAACCGCCCCACTTGGAGGCGATTCGGGGTTGTTTAGCAGGTAATTTTGAACACATTAACCCCCTGCCGCTGACTCTCACCCTCAATGGCACCCAGAGCCTTGCCTTTAATGGCATTGTCCATCGCAATCCACAAGACCAGGTGGTGTTGGAACTAGAGCCGCGTCCCTCCGGTGTAGAGCGGGACTTTTTCCAGTTCTATCACCAAGTCAAACACACCCTTGCCGCCCTCCGAACCATCCCAACCCTGAGCGGGCTGTGCGACTTAATTGTGCAAGAAACCCAACGCCTGACCGGGTTTGACCGAGTGATGATCTATCGGTTTGATCAGGAAGGTGCCGGAGAAGTAATCGCAGAGGCGAAGCAACCGGATCAAGAAGCATTTCTGGGATTGCGCTATCCCGACTCCGACATCCCCAAACAAGCCAAGCATCTCTACACCGTCAACTGGTTACGGCTGATTCCCGATGTCGATTACGAACCCGTCAGCTTGTTAGGGTTGGAGGATAGCCCTGCACCAACTGCCAATTCTGACGCGATCGCCCCTGTCGCCCCGTTAGACATGAGCCATTGCGTACTGCGAGCCGTTTCTCCCATCCACATTGAATACCTGAAAAACATGGGCGTAGTCGCCTCCATGTCGATCTCACTGCTGCATAACCAACGGCTGTGGGGTCTAATTGCCTGTCATCACAACACGCCTAGATTTGTTCCCTACGAAACCCGCGCCATCTGCGAATTTTTGGGGCAGTTGATGTCCACCGAATTGGGCAACAAAACCACCAATGAGAATCTGGACTACCAACTGCATCTCCGCACCGTACAATCCCAGTTGATTGAGCGACTGACCCGCAGCACCGATGTGATAACGGATCTGTTGGCGGATCAGGAAATGTTATTGCAGGTGACCGGAGCAACAGGAGCCGCCATCTGTAATGGAGAAGACATTACCTTGGTGGGGCAAACTCCGTCCCTAGAGGACATGCGATCCTTAATTGAATGGGTATCCAACCAGATTCAGAACGATCAATTTGCCACTCACACCTTACCCCATCTCTATCGTCCGGCGGCAGCGTATCAACAGGTCGCCAGTGGTCTGTTGGTCATGGCAATTTCCCGACTTCAACAGCGGTATGTCTTGTGGTTTCGGCCTGAGGTGATCCAAACAGTCACTTGGGCCGGGAACCCCGACAAACCCAAACGGGTGGAGGAGGATGGCTCGTTAACGATTTTTCCACGTCAGTCCTTTGAGGCATGGCAACAATTGGTGCAGGGGCAATCTCTACCCTGGTTACCCTGCGAAATTGATGCGGTGATGGAGTTACGCAAGGCGATCGTCGAGGTGGTGCTGCGGCAAGCGGATGAACTGGCTCAAATTAACTTGGAGTTACAACGCAGCAACAATGAATTGGATGCCTTTGCCTACATTGCGTCCCATGACCTGAAGGAACCGCTGCGTGGCATTCATAACTACTCGACGTTTCTGTTGGAAGACTATCAAAACACCCTGGATCAGGAGGGTGCCGAGAAGTTGCAAACGTTGATTCGGCTGACCAAGCGGATGGAATCGTTAATTGATTCGCTGCTGAAGTTTTCTCGCTTGGGGCGACAGGAATTACAACTGCAAGCCATTGATCTGAATCAATTGCTACACGAGATCATCCAATTGTTTGCTATGAATCCTGAGTGGGTGAATTGTCAGGTACGAATACCGCAGCCTTTGCCAGTGGTGTACGGCGATCGCCCCGCCCTAGAAGAATTGTTTACCAACCTGATTTCCAATGCATTCAAATACAACGATCGCCCAGACAAGTGGGTAGAAATTGGCTCACACACTCCTACAAGTACAGACTCAGAGCAATCCACATCTCCTATGGTGACACTGTATGTCCAAGACAATGGCATTGGCATTCGTGACAAACATTTGGAGACGATTTTCCGCATCTTTAAACGGTTACACGCCCCCGGTAAATACGGAGGAGGTGCGGGAGCCGGACTGACGATTGTCAAAAAAATTGTGGAACGGCACGGAGGCCAGATTTGGGTAGAGTCCACCTATGGGCAAGGCACCACCTTTTGGTTCACCTTGCTGCCGCGCTCCTAGCCTAGCCCCAATTTCTTCGCCCAGATCAACTTGTCGATATAGCATTGCGCCTATTGACATTTCTCCTATTTATGAGGTGCGGTCGATCAAGTAGCCGCATCTAGGGCGCGGCAACCGCGCCCCGACACACCGAACAACAGATGGCCATGTAGGGGTTGGGTGCCCCAACCCGTTTAGATCGAGCAATCAAGCGTTGATCAACCTGAATCGTTACGGTCAAGCATTGAGAGGTGTGGGCTATGTCCACACCACCACAAGCGGCTGTAGCCCCATTCTCATCTCTGCTAGAAACCAGACACAATGTGCAACGTGACTGCCTATCGGCAGCCTATAGGCTGCCGATAGAGTGTGCCCTTAGCGTGGGCTTTGTTTAAGTTGCAGATCAAGTAACAAGACTTCGTTCCACAAATTCAGCCACTCGCCTGTTCCTTGGAAGTGTAACAATGGCTTTATATAGTTTCATCATTAGCATTCAGGTCACCGCATCTTAGATGCGAAAACCGTGCCTCTAGACACCAACCCACGGATGGACGTGTAGGGGTTAGGAAATCCAATCCTTTTGGATCGAGCACTAGAGTGTTGATCGGGTGTATCCCACTTCAGACGATGTAGTACGGGTAACCCGGTTTCTGGGTAATCCACATCCGGAATCCCCCCAGGTTGATCAACCTGAATAGTTCCGTTCCATGATTAATCTACTCTGGTGTTTTTGAAAATTGTAACTATGGTCAAGCTAATTGAATCGCCCTGGGATGACTTAACCCATCCGTTGATTTTGGTGGTAGAGGACAGTGACGAAGATTTTTACACATTGCTGCGGGCAACACGGCAAGTCAATACGATCGAACAACTGCTTTTGCCCTATCGCCTGTTGCGATTACAGGACGGCGATGAAGCATTAGATTACTTGTTTAGAGAAGGTCATTACCAATCCCTAGACGCGCCCCTACCCACCTTTGTCCTGTTGGATCTGAATTTACCCGGTACGGATGGCCGCGAAATTATTCAACGGATCAAACAAGATCCAACCCTTAAGAAAATGCCTGTAGTGGTGTTAACCACTTCCAACAGCCCCCATGATGTACAGACCTGCTACGGGTATGGCGCAAATAGCTATTTGTTGAAACCCATGGGAATGACAGAAATGCGGCAAACTGTGGAAGACCTGTTTAGTTATTGGTTTAACCGTTCCTTGCTCCCTTTTTATGGATAATTCGTCCTCCAATTCGGTTTTGACCCAACTGGCTGAGCCAGTCTTAACCCTGCTCGTTGTGGACGATTCAGAGATTGATCGCGGCATTTATCTCCGTTTGTTACAGGCTATCCACACTGTGACCTATCGGATTTTGCAGGCAGAAACCCTAGAGGAGGGGTGGTCCATCTGGCAAGCCCAGAGACCCGATATCGTGTTTCTGGATCTGAAATTACCCGATGGTAATGGCTTGGAGTTTTTGGAAGCGATCCAACCGTTCTATGCCGACACGCAACTGCCCGTGATTGTCTTGACGGGGCAAGGGGATGAACGGCTGGCCGTGCGTGCCATGAAGCTGGGGGCAACGGACTACCTGATTAAAGCTGATTTGACGACGGAGCTGTTGACGGCGAGTGTCCGGCAAATTCTGGATCGGATGGCTCTGGCGCGGCAGTTGCAGCGATCGCAACAACACACGACTGTAATGGCCGATATTGCCTTGCGAATTCGCCAATTCCTCCGGTTAGATCAGGTATTAACGGCAATTGTGCAAGAAGTGCGGGACTTCCTCGCCGCCGATCGCGTGGTGATTTATCGCTTCAATCCCGACCGATCCGGCATCATTGTGGCCGAATCAGTGATTCCGCCTTGGCTATCCTGTCTCGATATCCATCTGACCGATACCTGCTTTCAAACCAACAGCATTCCACAAGCCTACTTTGAAGGGCGATTTTTTGTTACCCATGATGTCTACACCGCCAACCTGACCCCTTGCCACTTGGAATTGTTGGAACGGTTCCAAGTCCGAGCGAATTTGGTTGTGCCGATCCTGTTACCCCATATTCAGACTGAACAACCTGTCGATTTATCCAGTGAACCGGCGATCGATTTTGCATCCCTCACCGCCGCCGCTGCACCAGTCCGGTTGTGGGGGTTGCTGATGGTGCATCAATGCAGTGGCTCCCGCTATTGGGACAATGCCGATGTCCACTTGGTGCATCAGTTGGCGGTGCAGTCGGCGATCGCCATCCAACAAGCCAATCTGTATCACAACCTGCAAGCGTTCAATGCCTCCTTAGAGCAACAGATTGATCGCCGTACCCGTGAATTGGCGGCCAGTGAGCAAAAGTTTCGGGGCATTTTTGACAATGCCCAGCAATTCATGGCGGTGCTGGACTGCACAGGCAAACTGCTGGAAGTGAACCAAACCGCCCTACACAGCAAGGGTCTCAACTTGCAGCAAGTGATCAACCAACCGTTTTGGCAAACGCCGTGGTGGGACATTTCCCAGGCAGTGCGGGATCAGTTACAAGCCGCGATCGCCCGTGCCGTTAATGGCGAAACCATCCGCTATGAAGTGGAACTGCTCAGTGTAGACAACCAAATCGTGCCCGTTGATCTCACCCTATCGCCGATTCGGGATACCCATGGCAAGGTGACCATGGTGATTGTGGAAGGGCGCGACATCAGTGTGGCCAAACGGATCGAAATGATGTTGCGCTTCCAAGCCCAAGTGCTGGATCAAATCAGTGATGCGGTGATCTCGATCAATCTCGACGGCATTATTTTGACCTGGAACCAAGGAGCCGAACAGTTGTACGGCTACACCGCCCAGGAGATGATTGGTCAGCCCATCACCGTGCTGTACGATGATCCAGCCGAGTTCTCCACCCAAATCCTGCCACCCCTGTTAGCACAGGGGCACCATACGGTAGAGGTGCGGGTACGCAACAGGGCAGGGGAATTGCTGTATGTCAACTTACGTCTGTCGGTAGTCAGGGATGAGTTTGATCGGGTGATTCGGTTTGTCGGTTCGGCTCACAACATTACCCAACAGAAACAAGCCGACGCAGCCTTGCGGAGCAGCCAAGAGGCATTGCGCCGCAGCGAAGCCTTTAACCGCTTAGCGGTAGAAGCCAGCGGCATTGGCACTTGGGATCTAATTTTTCCGGCTCAAACCTGCATTATTTCTCGGCAGATGGCGCAACTGATGGGCTATGCAGACGACCAAACCATCGTGCCGATGCAACAGTGGCAAGCCTCTGTGTTCCCCACCGATCGCCCGGTGATCACTGCCGCACTGACCGCCACCATTGAGCACGATCGCCCCTTTGAGGTGGAGTTTCGGATTCAGTTACCCACGGGGGAAATCCGCTGGCTGTCGTCCCGTGGGGCACTGACTCGTGATCCCAACGGTCAACCGCTCCGCATTCGTGGCACTTCGGTGGATATTAGCGATCGCAAGCAAATGGAACTAGCTTTGGCGGAGTTAAATCAAACCCTGGAAGCCAAAGTCCGAGAACGAACCCTTGAACTGCAAGCCCTATCCGAACGGTTGTCCTTGGCTCTCACCTCCGGCGGCATTGGCTCTTGGGTTTGGGATCTGCAAACCAATCGGGTGACCTGGGATGAACGATTGTTTGAACTGTATGGTCTTGATCCCACTCCTGACTTAGCAATTGCCTACGAGGATTGGCGAGCCTGCATCCACCCCGATGATTTGCAATTTGCTGAAGCCTTACTCCAGCAGATTTTAGTGAACAACGTTCCATACCAAACTGATCTGCGGATTTACCGTCCCGATGGCAGCTTGCGCCACCTTCAGAGCTACGCCATGCTGATCCGTGGTGCCGATCAGCAACCCCAACGGATGATTGGGGTGAATATCGACATTACTGACCTGAAACAGGCCGAAGCCGAAAACCACCAGTTACGCGAACGATTGGAATTTGTTTTATCCAGTAGCCCCGCCATCATCTTTACCTGCCAACCCACCGACGACTATGCGGTGACCTTTGTGAACGACAACGTGCGTCTGGTGATGGGGTATGAGCCAGAGGAGGTGCTCAACGATCCCCAGTTGTGGAACCGTTGCTTGCATCCTGACGACGCACCACGGGTATTGGAGAATTTACCGCAGATTTTTCAGCAAGACTTTTACATCCACGAGTATCGGTTTCGCCATCAGTTAGGTCATTACCTTTGGCTGCAATCCGGGCTGCGGTTGATGCGGGATGCCCAAGGCAATCCAATTGAACTGGTGGGCTATACGATTGATATTAGCGATCGCAAAGAAGCTGAACTCCAACTGCAACGCAGCAACGCCGAATTAATCCGAGCCACGCGGCTGAAGGATGAATTTTTGGCTAACATAAGCCACGAACTCCGCACCCCCCTGAGTGCCATTCTGGGCATCACCGAGAGCTTGCAAGAGGAAATTTTGGGGCCGATTACGGATAGCCAACGCCAAGCACTCCAGACCATTGAAACCAGTGGCACTCATCTGCTATGCCTGCTGACCGATCTTTTAGATCTATCCAAACTGGTAGATCCGTCCAAACTGGAAGCGAGTCAAGCCGAATTTCCCTTGGCTCCCACACCGGTGGAAGCTCTGTGCCGATCCAGCCTGAATTTTGTCCAACCCCAGGCTCAGAAGAAACGGATTCGGTTTCAGATCAAACTACCCCGCCACCCCTTGCCCGATCTGGTCGTGGATGAACGCCGGATTCGCCAAGTGTTGATTAATTTACTCAGCAATGCGGTTAAATTTACCCCACCGGGTGGGCAAGTGACGTTAGAGGTGTCACCGCTACCCGCAACCGCCCCTGCGGTGCAGGCTGACTCAGCGGCGGCCTACCTTCGCATTAGCGTAACTGACACAGGGATTGGCATTGCCCCCGCCAATCTGAAAAAGTTGTTCAAACCGTTTGTGCAAATTGACACGGCTCTGAATCGGCAGTACGAAGGCACGGGCTTGGGGTTGGTGTTGGTCAAACAAATGGTGGAGCTACACGGCGGCACCGTAGACTTCACCAGTGAAGAAGGGATTGGCAGTTGTTTTAGCGTTACCTTGCCCTGTACCCCCAATGCAGTGCCCGCTGATGCGGCTCCGTCTGCTGTGCCCACCTCTGCTCCACCCCCCGCTATCACCGACCGGACAACCCAAATTCTCTTGGTGGACGATAATCCGGCCAATATGAAAACCACCTCCGGTTATTTGCAAGCGAGGGGGTATGTCGTTTGGTTAGCTGACAAGGCCGCCGATGCGATCGCCCGTCTACAAACCGAGCAACCAGACCTGATTTTGATCGACATCTCAATGTCGGGAATGGATGGCTTAGACCTAATCCAGCGGATTCGCGCCCTGCCTAACTGTAGCGAGATTCCCATCATTGCCCTCACCAGCTTCGCCACCGACAGCGATCGCGATCGTTACCGAGCCGCCGGAGCCACGGACTACCTGCCCAAACCCCTCCAACTGAAGCAGTTAACCCTGACGATCCAACGCCATTTACAGCCGGTTCAATCCGTGTAGCAAAACCGCTTGGGGATGTGCAAATAAATAAAATACCCGGCATAGGATGCGTTAGGCTTCAGCCGTAACGCATCGTGTTTAATCTATGGGTACTTTATTTTCACGCTCCTCCCTTGGCGTTGCTGAATCAGGATATGAATTAGAAGTAGGATGAATTGGCACTTTGTGCCAATTCATCCTACTATTCAGCACCACTAACCTGCATTATTCATGACAATTTACCGATTGTCTTGAAACTCTTGATTTGCGTAGGGTGTGTAGAGCAACGCGAAACGCACCACACACCAACCTTCGCAGCGGTGAACTGTCGCTGTAAACCCCACGAACGGTGCGTTTCGCTTCGCTCTACGCACCCTACAAATGAATTATTCAGGCTAACCGCTGATCCCTTTGGTGGCGACAGCGTGGAGGTCGTGGAGGGCGGCTGCCGCGAGGTGCTGTGTTGTTTTCACTACCCTAAATATTTACGTGCAATCTGTATGATGGCAAAGGGGTTTTCTAGTGCAATTTTTGCCCCCTACAGTTTTGTACGGGCGCATCTATTGGTTGGGGGATTGGCGATTGCAACCGTTTCTATAGGCACCAAGTCCACCAGCCGCGATTTTAATCACCACTCCGTCAATGATAAGCTGTGCCCATCTTGCGCTGATGATCTCGCCCCCCTGTTGAAATGCGTTCGTTATCCTATCAATGGGACTTCCTAGCCATAGGACTTCCTACTATGATTGCACTTGCATAATTCCATGGGTAACTTTTTAGCTACGTCCGAAGCGGTGACCTCTACTCATCAGGTCAAAAAATTGCTGATAGTAGAAGATTCAGATACTGATCGCGCGACATATATCCGCTGTTTAGCAACCAATAATCAGCAACCCTATTGCATCTTAGAAGCAGATAGCCTAGAAACCGGGTTAAGCCTTTGGCAAAGCGACTCGCCCGATCTGGTGATGTTGGATTTGCATTTACCCGATGGGCACGGGGTGGAATTTTTGCAGGCCATTTGCCAAGATACAGACCTGTCTACCGTCCCTGTAGTAGTCCTGACGGGTTCGCCCGATGTGCGGTTGGCGGTGGAGTCGCTGAAACTGGGAGCGACCGATTATCTGGTGAAGTCCGAGGTGAACGCCGCGATGTTGGTGCAGGTGTTACGGCAAGCCTGCGATCGCTGCGCCCTCGCTCGCCAACTGCGGCAAGCCCAGCAACGAGAAGCGATGATGGCGAATATTGCCCTGCGAATTCGGCAATACGTTACCTTGGATGACATTCTGCCTGCGGTGGTGCAGGAGGTGCGCCAGTTTTTAGCCGCCGATCGCGTGGTGATTTACCAATTCAACCCCGACATGAGCGGTACGGTTGTGGCCGAAGCCCTGATTGGCTCTTGGCAATCC
>CAZJZR010000020.1:0-15519 GCA_964550475.1 uncultured bacterium | reverse complement strand
CTGAGGGGAATGTATGGGTCACGGTCAGATGAGGGTTGGGTAATCGGTAATGGGTAATCGGTAATGGGTTGGTTTTACCATTAGCCAGTTTTACTTAATACGGTGAGAAATTGAAGAGTGATTTACATCAGATTTCAAGGATTGAATCGGTGTAGCGATAATCCCTGCACTTTACGGGATCATCATAGGTGTTGCTCTGGATCTGTTGATAGTCAACGGATTCAAGGAATTCTTAACTCTGCTTGACAACCAGATTTGTTGCTGAGCTTGGCACTAATGACCATCGCCCCGCCCCTTGAGCGAAGTCGAAAGGGGCGGGTGGGCTGAGTGTAGTCGAAAAGAACGAGGTGGCTGAGCGTAGTCGAAGCCCGCCCACACATCTATTTAACTCTTCACTCTTTCATTATACCCTTGACAAGACGAAATGGTTTCGTCTACTCTCGATGTAGAGACGAGATGGTTTCGTCTTGTGAAAGGGTTAACTGACCCGCATGAGTTTAGAGAATTGCCGGAAACGCATCTCCCCGTGTTCGGCGTAGGGACACAGCAATGCCAAGTCCCTATAGATAGCGGTGTGAGTCGATGATTAACCTGCAAAGTCCTTAGATGCTCATTCCTCTTTGATCGCTTGAGACGCTTAGTTCAGGAGTTTGTGATCATGCACGGTTCGCTATACAGTTCGCTGTTCCATCGGCAAGATGGCAAAACTCGGCGGTGGATGGGCTTGGCGGTGGGTGTGGTGGCGATCGCCGTTGGCACCACCAGTTATCAGGCATGGCGATCGCAAAGTAGCTCTGCCGCTACCCCCGTGCCCACCGTTGCGCCGCCGACCATCCGCACCGTCACCGCCTTGGGTCGCTTAGAACCCAATGGCGAAGTGATTCGGCTGTCTGCCCCCACCAGCACCACAGGCAATCGGATTGCTCAGGTGTTGGTGGCGGAGGGCGATCGCGTCAAAGTTGGACAAGTGATCGCCATTTTGGATAGTCGCGATGAACTGCAAGCGGCCTATGAACAGGCACGGGGCGCAGTCCAAGTGGCACAAGCCCAACTCGCCATCACCCAAGCCGGAGCCAAACAGGGCGAAATCAATGCCCAACGGGCGGAAATTGCGCGGTTAGAAGCCCAACGCCAAGGCGACATCACCGCCCAAGCGGCGACGGTGGCGCGGCTGAGTTCCGAAGTGCAGAACGCCCAAAGTGAATTTGCCCGTTACCAATCGCTGTACCAAAATGGGGCAATTTCCGCCTCCACCTTAGACAGCAAACGGTTGGCGGTGGAAACGGCAGAACGCAGTTGGCAAGAGAGCAAAGCCGTTTTAGCCCGGATTCAGGCCACCAGTCCCGCCCAAGTCAACCAAGCCCGCGCCACCCTCGCCCGGATTGCCGAAGTGCGTCCGGTGGATGTGCAAGCCAGTCGCGCCGAGGTGAATCGGGCGATCGCGGCGATGCAACAAGCCCGTGCCGCATTGGATAAGGCATATGTGCGATCGCCGATCAACGGGGAAGTCTTAGCCATCCATGCCCGTCCCGGCGAAGTGGTGGGGAATGACGGCATTGCCGAAATTGGCCAAACCAACCAGATGTATGCCGTCGCCGAAGTTTACCAAAGTGACATCAACAAAGTCCGCCTCGGTCAACCCGTCCGCCTCACCAGCGACTCCATCCCTGGGGAACTCAGCGGCACCGTCCAACGGATTGACTCCCAAGTCAAACGCCAAACCATCGTCAACACCGACCCCAGTTCCAACATCGACAGTCGGGTGATCGAAGTTCACATTGCCCTCGACTCCAACTCCAGTCAACGCGCCGCCAAATTTACCAATTTACAGGTCACGGCGGTGGTGCAGGTGGGGGACACGGCAAGTGCCACGGTAAGCCAGTAGAGGCGGGTTTAGCCGATCAATCTGCATTCTGCACTGGAGTTGGCACCAAAACCCGCCCGTACAGTTTGCGGTTTTATTCAATCCACGACCCCTAAGCCAGTTTGGCGCGATCGCCCCCTGTTTCCCTCCTCCCCATCCCACTCATGAACCTCCTCAAAACCCTGACTCGTCGCACCTCCTTGGGTTGGTTGCAGTTAAGCCGTGAACGCAGTCGCCTGTTGGTTGCCTTATCTGGGATTGCCTTTGCCGATGTGTTGATCTTCACCCAACTGGGCTTCCAGAGCGCGTTATACGACAGCAACACCAAACTCAGCCGCAGCCTGAATGCTGACATTGTGTTGGTCAGCCCCAAAATCCGCAATAGTCAAAATCTCGGCACCTTTTCCCGGCGGCGGCTCTATCAAGCCATGGATATCCCTGGCGTGGCCTCAGCCCAAGCCGTTTATGCCAATAATTTGACCTGGAAAAATCCCGATACGAAAAAGGATGCAACAGTTCAGGTACTTGGCTTCAATCCCGATCAGTCCGCCTTAAATCTCCCCCTGGTCACGGCACAGCTAGGGACGCTGAAAGTCCCCGATCGCGTGCTGTTTGATCGCAAACCCAGAGGCAATTACCAGCAAACCATCGCCCGCGTCAGCCAAGGTACAGCCATAACCACCGAAGCCGAACGCCGCACCATCACCATTGCCGGATTATTCGATCTGGGTGCCTCCTTTGGAGCCGATGGCCTCGTCATTGCCAGTGAACAAACCTTTTTGCAACTGTTTCCCCGCCGCCAAGCAGGCAGCATCAGCTTGGGATTAGTCAAACTGGCTCCGGGGGCTGACCTAACCCAAGTCGTCGCCCAGTTGAAACAACATTTGCCCAACGATGTCAACGTGCTGACCCATGCCGAATATGTGGCCGTTGAAGAAACCTATTTGCAAACCGAAAGCCCGATTGGCATCATTTTTGGCCTCGGCACGGTGATGGCCTTCATGGTCGGCGTGGTGATCGTCTACCAAGTGCTGTCCACCGATGTCAACAGCCATCTAAAGGAATACGCCACCTTCAAAGCCATGGGCTACCGCAATCAATACCTGCTAGCCGTGGTGTTTGAAGAATCAATCATCCTCGCCTTCCTCGGCTTCATCCCCGGTTTCATCTTACCCATTGGCCTCTACCAACTCGCCGCCACCGCCACCGCCCTCCCCATCGCCATGACCACCGGACGCGCCATCTTCGTCTTCGGCCTCACCATCATCATGTGCATCATCTCCGGCGCGATCGCCACCCGCAAACTCCAAGCCGCTGACCCCGCAGATATGTTTTAGGGGAGTGATGAGTGGTGAGTGGTGAGTGATGAGTGGATAGTGAATGGTGGATGGTGGATGGCGAATGGTGGATGGCGAATGGAGTGTAGTCGCCCTAACTCTTTTACTTTCCACTTCACCCTTTACCCTTCCCACTTCTCCCTTTCCCACTCACTCACCCACCCACCGACTCCCCCCTTCCTCCCCATCCACTATCCACTATCCACCATCCACTTCTCTCCTCCCATGCACCCCCTCACCAACCCACTCCCCTACCCTCCCTCCACCTCCGGTTTAGTGCGTCCATTCAAATTATCGAAGCGGGAACTGGAAGTGTTGCTGCTGTTAGTCGAAGGCTACAGTAACCCCGAAATTGCCGCCACGCTTTACCTCAGTACCAACACCGTCAAAACCCACGTCACAGGCATCCTCAACAAATTCGGTGTCCGCGATCGCCTCCAAGCCGCTGTATTCGCTGTCCGCAATGGGTATGCGTGATGAGGTGGATGGTGAATGGTGGATGGTGGATGGAGTGTAGTCGCCCCACCTCTATAACTTCCCACTTCCCACTTCACCCTTCACCCTTCACCCTTTCCCCTTTTACCTTTCCCACCCACCCCCTCACTCATCCACTCACCTACTCCTCCTTCCTCCCCATCCACCATCCACTATCCACCATCCACTTCTCTCCTCCCATGCAAACCCTCACCCCCCCCACCACCCATCCCACCCCGATCGCCCAACCTGTGATTTCCGCGCAGGGATTGAACCATTACTTTGGTACGGGCAAATTGCGGAAACAGGTGTTATTCGAGATCAATTTGCAGATTCATGCCGGTGAAATTGTGATTATGACGGGGCCATCGGGTTCCGGGAAAACCACGTTGCTGACCTTAGTCGGTGGCTTGCGATCGGCGCAGCACGGCAGTTTAACCGTCTTGGGGCGGGAATTGTGTGGTGCCACCGCCAATGACTTAACCCTGGCGCGACGGAATCATGGCTACATCTTTCAGGCGCACAACTTACACCACAGTTTGACCGCCTTGCAAAACGTCAAAATGGGCTTGGAGTTGCACAGCCATTTGTCCACGGCAGAGATGGAAGCCAAATCCGCCGCCATGTTGGAGCAGGTGGGGCTGGGCGATCGCGTCCACTACTACCCCGACGACCTATCCGGTGGCCAAAAACAACGGGTGGCGATCGCCCGTGCCCTGGTTAGCCATCCCCAAATCGTCCTCGCCGATGAACCGACGGCGGCATTGGATAGCAAGTCCGGACGGGATGTGGTCAACTTGATGCAACGGCTCGCCAAGGAACAGGGTTGCACCATTTTGTTAGTCACCCACGACAACCGAATTCTCGACATCGCCGATCGCATCGTCCACATGGAAGACGGCAACCTCACCAGCAATTCCATCACCAACAATTCCACCACCAACAATTCCACCACCAACAATTCCATAGTCGGGCTGGCGGCTTGAGAAGGGTGAAGGCTGAAGGGTAAAGGTGAAAACAGTTGACTGGGTTGATTCAGGATGGTTTACACACCAAGCCGTAGCGACTGTAATATGCTTACGTTAAGCAATCCATGTGTATCAGTCGCCAATGGTTTTGGTGCCGTAGAGCAGGCCAAATTTGACCAAGCCGCGTTGGTAACCCCGTTGCATCAACCCCAAGGATAATGCTGCTTGGATCGTCGTCCAGCCCGATCGCAGCAATCCCCAAATTGCAGCAGGTGTGAGGGCAGAATCAATTACCACGTCCCAGAAAGGGGCGACTGCTTCTGACCAGTCGGCAGTACGGAGGTGTTGAAACCCAACTTGTTGGGCGATCGCGGCATACTCCGGCAAGGAAATCACATAGGGCAAGCAATAGACGCGGTAAATGTCATCCAGATGTTTTTGCTCATCCGCTGTTAGAGGCCGATCATCAGTGGGACGATGGCACCAAGTCACAAATAGGAAGGTTCCTCCCGGTTTAAGCACCCGGTAGCATTCGGCCAGAAATTTTGCCTTCTCTGGCATGTGCTCCCCGCTTTCCAGAGACCACACAAAGTCAAAACTATTGTCGGCAAACGGCATTTCTAGGGCATTGGCAACCTGAAAGTGGAGGCGATCGCTCAAGCCTGCCGCTGCTGCCCGTTCCTGTGCCCGATTCGCCTGCACCGGACTGAGCGTAATCCCTGTGCCGCGACTGTGAAATTTATCCGCTAAATACAGCGTACTGCCGCCAATGCCACACCCCACATCCAGCACATGCTCCACATGGGTGACATTTGCCCATTGCAGCAATTCTTCAATTAAATCAATCTGTGCCTGTCGCCGTTCTTTCTTGAGCGTTCCCGTTGGGCCATAGTAGCCGTGGTGCATGTGCTCACCCCAAATCGACTCCCACAGTCCAGAGGAGGCATCATAGAACTGCCCAATTTGTTCATACAGGGTTGTTGTCATACAGTTAACAGGCCATTCGGTTTGACGACTGTGGTGATTTCTCGGCGCAACCATACCCGCAGTCCCCGACCGCCTACGCTACCGCCCCGACTCTTGTGGGGGCATGGTGTACCAAGAACGTGGCACCATGCCCGTCAGCGGTTTTCGTGGTTGGTGGTGATGAAAAGATGATTGACAGATCCTCTTTTCATCCAGAAGTCGGGAGTTTGGCAGGGGGGAGCCTCCAGATTTGGTAAAACCATGGCTGGAAATCACCTAAGTTGACCACTATAGCAGCCTTGAGTCGATCTCTTCGATCTCGGCAATCCTCAAGGACTTAGCCACTGACTTGGGTTCCAGTTATCTGAAACTGACATTTAGATAGCGTTGACTAGATATCGGCTATCTTTACTCCCACGGTTACTTTCAGCTTCCTGTGCCTGAGGAAGTAGGAGAATCCTGACCAACGGCTGAAGGTTCCCCTTGATCTGGGGACTGTTGCGCTCTAATAATTAATAAATCGGGTAATTCAGGGTAATTCAAATGGGTAACTCCATTGGGTCATCCCCAAAGTGGAGTATTCTCAAATTGGATAATCCCAAACCGTGAGAATTGGCAAATTTACGCCAACTGATGACATCAATTTAATGAATAATTAATATTTACAGCCGTTCGTAGTTTTAGGAGCGATCGCAGCGATGGGTTTGATTAAAGGTATTTTTGGTGGTCTATTTGCCTTCTTGGGTTCCTTGTTTGGCGTAGTGGGCAAATTACTGGGCTTGGGCAAGTCCAAAGACGAATATTTCCTCGATTTGGGTACTACTGACGCTGGCGCACCGGCAGCTCCGGCTCCAGCGGCACCTGCTCCCGCGCCAGTGACTGCTGCGCCTACCCCGGCTCCGGTCGCTGTTGCTCCTAAACCCCAAGCCACTAGCACCTTTGCCCCCACCTATTTAATTGCGCCCAGCACCAATAACAGCCGCCGTCGTCCTGGTCCAAGCTTGTCTGGATTCAAAGAGATGGCTCGTCAAGTCAAACCCATGGCTTAGGTTGCTGGTGCCGCCAATTGCAAGCAGTTTGATATAGCCGTTTAGCGGTGGTGTGGGCACAGTCCACACCACTCAACCCTTGAGCCAGTCCAGTAATGGTAATTGGGTTGGATGACCACCCACTGGCTGTGATCACAATACTCTCTTGATCATCCCCCGTTTAGTTGATTGGCTAAGCGGGGGATTGTCGTTGGTGGTCTGAGAGGGCGTTTTAAAAGCCCGGTGCTGCTGAATCGCAGGATGAATTGCAACGAAGTTGCAATTCATCCAACTCTTAACTCATCCCTAAATTCAGCAACGCCAAAAGCCCTATTTGATGTAGACCTGGCGACTGTTCGCTTTGCGTTCCCGTAGGATAGTCGCGGTTTTAACCGCCAGACACTTTTCAAACAGTCTCTAAAGGTTTTTCTGTGTTCCGTCAAGGCAAAAGCTAACACCTCACAACCTGCTACCCTCCCAGCTTGGGGTTGGAGGTTTGTTCCGCCATTTGCCGACCTTCATCCATCAAATAGTCAAAAAAGGTGCGGGCAACGACCGATAGCTGTTTCCCGGCTGGATACAGCACATACCAATAGCGACGAATGGGGAACCCTTCCACATCCAGCATGGTGATTTGGCTGTTGGAACCCTCCATGGTGACGGTGTGGCGCGACAGTACCGAGATGCCTAAGCCGACAGCGATCGCCTGTTTAATCGCCTCATTACTGCCCAACTCCAGCCGCGCATTCACGGTTACGCCATACTTCTCCAGCAGTTTTTGCACCGCCTCTCGCGTCCCCGATCCCGGTTCCCGCATAATGAACGATTCCCCGGCCAGTTGCTTAATCGAAATATTTTTTTCCTTGGCGAGGGGATGGTTAATCGGGGCTAAGACAACGAGGGGATTTTCTAAAAATGGGTGACAACTGGCATCCAAATTTTCTGGTGGATGGCTGAGGATATAGAGGTCATCTAGATTTTGGCTTAATCGTTCAATTAAATGCTCGTGATTGGTGACCTTCAACGCCACATCAATGCCGGGATAGCGTTCGCAAAACGGTGCCAATAGCCGAGGTGCCACATACTTGGCTGTGGTAATCACGGCTAACCGCAACCGCCCCTGCTTCAGCCCCTTCAAGTCCGCCACCGTCATTTCAAACTGGGCTAACTTTTCAAATACATCGCGGCAGGTTTCAAATAATTCTTTTCCCGCTGTGGTCAAGTAAAGCCGTTTCCCAACTTGCTCAAACAGCGGCATTCCCACGGCTTTGGTGAGTTGTTTCACCTGCATGGAAACGGTGGGTTGGGTCAAAAATAGTTCCTCAGCCGCACGGGTGAAACTGCCATACCGGGCAGCGGCTTCAAACACCCGTAACTGCTGTAATGTCGCATTTTTCAACGGCGACGCTCCTTCAGCAATAGACTTAAATGTAGTCAGTAGATCGAAAAAATAGACATCTCTGTTTAGTTTGAGGGTTGTTGTAGGGGCGGCAAAGCCGCCCCTACAACAACCTTTTCGATCTACTGGTAGTGGGTAATGGGTAATCGGTAATCGGTAATTGGGGGATAACTGATTGAGTTAGATATACCCGTATGACCGATCGCAGAGGAATTTTAAAATGCAATCCGCTCCCAAATCATGGGCTAGAGATGCAGCATGGCTGTGTCTCTGGAGGTTGTTGCTATTGCAGATGAGTCCATCCACAATCCGCAGTATAACGTTGAAGTTAACGTGGCTGAAACGAACAAAAAACTAGCCAATTCACTGTGACGTTGTGTGGCATGAACTCGCCCAATTCGGCAGGCACAGGCCGTAGGTCTCCTGAACATCACAATCAATTGGCATGAACTGACTAAGGATCGTGGATTGAATAAAACCGCAACCTGTACGGGCGGGTTCAGCAGATTAATCTGCATCGCATCCTGCAATGGATTTCACAGCAAAACCTGCCCCTACAAATCTCGAACTTATTTCATCCTCATTCCTAACTATTCGTTAGATTCGTTGGCGTTGCTGAATTTAGGGATGAGCTAAAAGTTGGATGAATTGAAACGTCGTTTCAATTCATCTCAATTCATCTCAATTCATCCTGCTATTCAGCAACACCGATTCGTTTCGTTAGATTCGTTGAGTATCCGCTACCTTGGATAATCGCAAGGATTTAATTTAATTGAGAGGATTTATAAATATTGGGTGTTGAGGTCTTGCACACGATCTGGCGATCAGTCTCGCACCATTGGTACGAAAGGGTCATCGGTCATTGGGTCTCCGAGCAATAGTGTATCATGCCAACTGCATCCACCCTTGGTTACAGTGGTTAGGGTGGTTAGGGACAAACAAACCGCTTAAACCCCTTGTTCGTAGCCGATCGCCCAGGTTCGCAACACCTCCGCCACTGTCCACGCTTGAGCAAAGGCTCCTCTGGGATGCATGGGGGCATTGCCATCAAAAATTTCGCTGAGTGTGCCCAAACAGTCGCCTTGGAGTTGGTGGGACATGGGTTCTAGGAAGGAACGGCAGAGGGCGCGATCGCCATAAACCTGCCAATGGGCTTGGACAAACGGCCCCAATAACCAGCCCCAAACCGTCCCCTGATGATAGGCTCCATCCCGCTGAACCACGCCGCCGCCATAGTGGCCTTTGTAATGGGGATGGGAGGGGGCGAGGGAGCGCAAGCCGTGGGAGGTGAGCAGATGTAACCCACAAACCTGTAAGACTGCCCGTTGTTTCAGTGTCGATAACAGGGGCGGCAGTTCGGTGGCAGCGGTTTCTTGGGGTAGGGCTACCGCGAGGATCTGATTGGGACGCAGGGACAGATCATGGCCATCTGGGCCATCCAACACATCGTAACAATAGCCCACAGACGGATTCCAAAACCGACCAAAGCCAACGGCTACCCGTTTGGCCATCTGGCGATAGTCCTCATCCGGTTTGCCCAACAGGTTGGCAAACTGCAACATGATGCCGAGGGCGTTGTACCACAGGGCGTTTACCTCCACGGGTTTACCAATCCGGGGAGTCACCACCCAATCGCCCACCTTGGCATCCATCCACGTCAACTGCACCCCCGCCTCTCCGGCATAGAGCAGGCCATCACTGGGGTCGGCTTGAATCTGATAGCGGGTGCCGCGCTGGTGCCAGTCAATCACCTCTGCCAAAACAGGGAACAGGTCTTGCACCAATTGCTTATCTTTGGTGGCTTGGTAGTAAGCGCGGACGGCCTCGAAGTACCACAGCGTCGCATCCACGGTGTTGTAGTCGGGGGTTTCACCTGCATCGGGAAAGCGATTGGGCAGCATCCCCTGATCGATGTACTGGGCAAAGGTGCGGAGGATGGCACAGGCGACTTCTGGGCGACCCGTGGCTAAGGTGAGACCGGGTAGGCTGATCATGGTGTCCCGTCCCCAATCCCCAAACCAAGGATACCCGGCAATCACGGTTTTGCCGTCCGGGGCTTGGGGGGTGGGACGGTTGACAATGAATTGATCGGCGGTGAGCACCAGTTGGTTAATCCAGTCGGGGGGAGGCTCAGGGGATTGATCCCTGCAACAAGTCCTGCTCGTAGGCATGTTGGACTTTCAGTGCTGTTTCCCCATCCAAAATCGGCGTGCGTTCAGTGCTGAAGACGAGGGTGAGGGCTTGCCCCACTTCCAATTGGCCGATGATGGTAGCGGCGTGTAAATGGTCTTCGCGATCGCCCAGTCCCCGGCAACGTTCCATCGCGAGGTCAAAGCCGTAGTACCATTCGTGTGCCATGAAGCCATGGCCGCGATCGCTGAGTAAGTAGATCGGCGTAGCTCCGGGAAAGGCCACCACCTTGATCCCCTGCGACACCAAGTTGACATCCATGTGCCAGGTGCCTGCAACGGTACTACCGTGATAATCCCGGTAGTTCACCAAGGCTTTGAGATTCAAATTCAGCGGTTGAGTTCCCCGGCGCAGGCAATATTGCACATAGGTGGTGTTGGCTCCCTGCTGCATCCACACCCGCTTTTCTAACAATGCGTCGCCACAGGCAAACCGCCACAGCGGCACAGTGCCCTCCAGTTGAAAAGATTCAATATAGCGATAGCCATTGGGGTTAATGCTGCGATCGGCCCAGCGGTTGCTATAGAGGGAATAGGTTTTACCGCCATAGTCAATGGTTTCATCCACCTTGGTGACTAGCAGGGTGCGACCCAAAGGGGGTTGTAACGCCGCCACCAGTAGACCGTGATAACGGCGGGTTAACAGCCCCCCCACCGTTCCCGATGCGAAACCGCCGATGCCATTGGTCACTAACCATTCCCGTTGTTCGGCAGTGGCTAGTTCACCGCAAATGTCTCGTCCCAATGCGATCGCCATGTGAATTCACTGATGCAGTACATATAGCTGAGCGAGGGTAGCGTCACAACTTGATGCTAGGTGCCATACCATCCTGTTGTAGTCTGGCTTTCAGATTGAGCAACCGCCTACAAGCCCTAGCTTTTAGCATTGACACGCATATTGTACTTGATCCGTCAACTCCTGCAACCTGCACCTAAGCTGGATCCTTGCTCACAGACGGCATCGCCGTTATGTGCAGAAAACAAACTCAGGTTTGCTTGCATTCCGTCGGCTCCCTGCGGTTGATCACACAAGACCTGACTACCGGTTACCAATCAACCATCACCCATCACAAATTCTCCGGCGGACTCACCGACTTCTTCAGTGCAGGTAAATTGTCGATTTCGGCAGCACTGCGGATACGATTGAGCTGTCCCAACGCCCAACGGGCTGTTTCCTGAACGCTTTGATCTTGGTCTTCTGTTGCATGGCGCAATAATTGACTAATTTGTGCCACCAAGTCATAAATCCGGGTCAGATCACGAATGGCATTTTTCCGCACCTCCGCGTTCTCGTCTTGCAAGGACACCGCAAGGGCGCGGTTCATAGGCTTCATGGTGCGAATACCAATCTCCGATAAGGCAGCCAAAATCAGGCTGCGTTGCCGCGAGTCCGAATCAATTAACAAATCGACTAGGGGTTGGATGGCGCGGGAGTCACCCCGCTGCCCCAATTCCCAAATGGATTTTTGACGTTTGGTGGGTTCAGCATGGCGGAGGTCATGCACCAATTCATCCACAATGTCCACACGAGCTAACCGATTGGTTTGGTTAACCGCTAAGGCATTACTTTGGGGGGGTGGCGGCGGCGGCGGGGGTGGAGTAATTGTTCCAGAACTCAGAGTGACCGATGTCCCAACTTGCGGTGCAGGATTAACCACACCATTGGTCATACCGTTGGTTGTGCCGTTGGTTGTGCCATTGTGGGAAATGGTGTTCGCCATTGTTGATCCATTGGGGGTTGAGCCATTGGGGGTTGAGCCATTGGGCACCCCAGTTGTTGAGCCAGGGGTTGATGTTGTGCTGCCATAATTGCCCCCAGCACCGGATGATCCGGAGGCTGAAGCTGGTGTAGCATCCCCAGACGCAGCACTAGACAGCCCATTGCTATCGACCCTGGGGAATCCAGCAGCAAATTTTGGTTTTGAGGCTGAATGGTTCAACCCATTGGCGGTGGCTGGTTCACTGGCTGCTTCGGTGACGGGATCGGTTAGTGTCGCCGCATTAGCGGTTGGGGGAGCTGAAGCTGGTGATTGGGCGATCGCCCCGCCGGATGCTTTTACTTGGGGTTTGCCAGACTTACGAGATTTGACTACCCAAAAAATCCCCGCTGCACCCACTAAAATTCCCACCAAGCCCAATCCACCTAAAATTAACAGTGGTCGTTTGGGAGTTGGCTTGGGTTTGCGCTTCGGTTTCTGGGTTTGTTGGGCAGAGGGAGACGGGCTAGCCGTAGACGTTGAAGCTGCTAACTGAATCGTTGGGCTAGGGATGGGAGTTGGGCTAGGGAGTTGAATCGTCGGCGCAGGAATTGGCGTGGGTTGAGCCAGCTTAATCGTCGGGCTGGGGGCGGGGGTGGCGGTTGTGGATAGCGCAATGGTAGGTGAGGGCAGCGGAGTGGGATTCGCTAGTTTAATCGTGGGCGATGGTATGGGTTTAGGGCTAGGTAATTGAATAGTGGGGCTAGGCACGGGGGCACTATTGGGGAGACTGGCTCCTCGTGTCAGGAGCAACCGTTCCCAAACCGCTCCATCAACAATGCCATTGACTTTCAAATTCGTCGCCCGTTGAAAATTCTCCACTGCCAACTTGGTGCTGTTCTGAAATTGCCCATCCACAGTCGCTTTGAAGAAACCTTGTTTCTGTAAGGTGATCTGTAACTCCACCACTAACGGGCCACTATCACCCAGTTTCATGGTTGGACGTTGACTGACAGCGGAATTCGCATTCGGTTTACCAGAGGCTTGCGCCAATACTGGAGCGGTGGGCAGCAATCCGGTTAACCGAGGCAACGCAGTAGCCATGGCTACTCCGCCCCCCAATCTCTGTGCGGTGAGGGGTAAAGAAATAGTCAATACTCCTGTGCAAACCACACAGGCACTTAGCACTGACGAGAGAGGGAGAAGCGTCATAGCAAAGGAATCAACGATTCGGGTAGAAAACCAGGCTAAATGAAGCTAACTAGAACAAACAGAACTCACTATCTCCTTATTGTGGCATTAACAACAGAGCATCCTGGTTGTTACACTTGCCCCTTTATAACTTCTTTGCAGCAGTTCGGCCAATAATTTAGAACAACTCCATCAAAAAATCAGCAAGCAATGCCGGATTTTGGTGTGCTGTTGGGTAAATCACAGGTGCGAACCAGAGGGATGAAGCCTCAGCGGCAATCAATCCTATATCCTATGCGATTGGGTGTTGAGTCAATTTATTAGGCAATTTAAATTATTAGCCAATTTAAATTCGGCTGATTTCAATTGGCTTAAATTGGGCAGATGCGTGACAGGTCTAGTTGGTTGCGATCGCCTTGGCATAGCGCACATCGCTCAATCCCTTACCCAGTGAGGATCTTGAGCCAATTGACCGCCCCTTATCAATATGAAAGATAACTATGAAAGATAACTATGAAAAATGCTATGTAGATTTTCATTCAGGGTTGAATTTTGTCGATCTTCAACCCACCCAACGTTTTCTGATAGAGCACCCAATAGGGCTACCTGACATAGCGGTCTGCGGTGGTGTAGACATACCCCACAGGATTCAACGCTTTATCCCATGAAGATTTTACCTGAATCGACTGTACCCCATAGATATGCAAACTACTGTAAGTTGGTATAGATATGAAAAGTTTTCTCTACAGTCATCTTAAATCAATCCCCGCAAGACGGTAGACGCAAAAAGCACACATCAGGCTGACCTAAATGCGATCGGACATTCCAAGCACAACCCTATCAGTGGTGTCAGATCAGTGGTGTCAGCCAGCCATTTAAGGTTCTGTTTCCAAAGATTCTGTTTCCAGACCAATGCTTTGGAGAAATTTCTCTCGGTTGGGCAACACTTCAAACACTTGGTTGATCCCGGTCAACTCCAACAACATTTTCAGTTGCTCGTTAATGCAACACAGGGCAAGCCGACCACTCACCTCACGCATTTTTTTCAGTGAGAGTACCAAGGCTCCTAAGCCAGAACTGTCTACAAACGAAATGTTGTGACAATCAATTAGAATCACTCTCACGCCACCATCAATGGCTTGGGTGACTTCTTGCCGTAACCGCCCACCATTGATACTTTCCAACATGCCCGTTGGTTGAAATATCTTTACTACAGATGTACCTGTGGTCAATTCGATGATCTCAGAGTTCATGGATGGTTGAGGAATAGTATGTTGAACACTAATTGAGTGCTCATGGTTGGGCACTCAACTATTGGGCACTAACACTAACGCACTAACACTAACTAGTTGAACTGCTAGTTGAACTGCTAGTTGAACTTCTAGTTGACTTGAACACTCCTGAGCAGAACCCTATTTGAGCAATATCTTGAAGATTATCTTGAACACTATAGGTTGAACAGTATCTTGCACGCTAGATGACTGAAGCATCTGTTGCGAAAATGATGAAGCTGAGCAAGGAGTTAAACAGTGGATGATGCATGTAAATCTTGACTGGGTAAGCGGTTGAAGGCATTACCCACATCACCGCAAGCAGTTACCTGACAGCGTGTACGGGTCAGGGAGTGAGGCTATGCTCAATCTACCGCAAGCGGTTATGTTGAGGGATTTATGTTGAGAGACTGTTGAGGGGCTAGCGGTTGTAGATGCAAAGCGGCTTCTCTTTGAGTAACCACGTCTACAGGAAGCAAGTCCGCCTGCGTGGACTCTAGCAGGCAGACTATTCTGTAGGTCAGAAACCTGCATAGCCTGCATTATTCATGACAATTTACGGGAAAACGTCGAAACCCGTAGGGGCGGTGCCCTTCCGCCCAATGTAGGATTTAGCGGTTTACATCCAGATCTCTGTCTAACCGCGAGATCTACGGGGCAACCACGGGGGAATTGCCCCTACCTCGGCGTGTAGAATGTCGTGAATAATCCAGGATAGGTAGTTTATAGCCCTTTGGGCAATAGCCTGCGGCATGGGCTAAAGCCTAGGGCTACGCTAGTGTTCTGATAGCCGCGATTTTAATCGCCACTCCCCTAATGGCAAGATGCGCCCTGCTCAAACCAACGGATGGTCTCACTCTGATGGAGGATGTTTGTCAGCGGCAGAGGCCAGAAAATGACCGAGGTAGTGCAATGTCCCTGGCTGAAAGTCCAGAATTTGGTTAATTTTGAGTGCGATCGCCTAGGATAGAGTTTAAGTTGACTGGTTACCGCTGTTGCTCTCGACGATTTTCAAGGTTAGGGCTGTAATAGTCCTGATTTTTGTAATAGTCCTGATTTTTGTAATAGTCCTGATACTTAAATAGTCCTGATACTTAACCTGATACTTAATCAGATATAGCAATCCGCAATCAGT
>CAZJZR010000019.1:0-16002 GCA_964550475.1 uncultured bacterium | reverse complement strand
AAGCTGATCACGCAAAAACAATTTTGTCAATAGTTTTTTCTTGCGCTTACCCTGGGGGAGTGGGTGGGTGGGTGGGTGAGTAGCTTGAGATGGGATGAGTATTGATCTGTCTGGGGGAGTCTGGGGCATTTGCTGGTGAATCCTCCTAGAATGGAGCCATGAACCAAGTCGATTATCTGCGGATTAGTTTGATTGATCGCTGCAACTTCCGGTGCCAGTACTGTATGCCCGAAGGTGCAGAACTGGACTACATTGTGCAGCAGCAACTATTGACCAATGAGGAATTGCTGACGTTGTTGAAGGCGGTGTTTATGCCGCTGGGGTTTACGCGCTTTCGGTTGACGGGCGGAGAGCCGTTGTTGCGTCCGGGAGTGGTGGATCTGGTGCGGGCGATCGCGGCCTTTCCGGAAACGGTCGATTTGGCCATGACCACCAATGCATTTCTACTGGCTGATTTGGCGGCGGATTTGTACCAAGCCGGACTGCGGCGGATTAACATCAGCTTGGACTCCCTTGACCCAGCCATTTTTGATCAGATTATTGGTAGTCGCGGGCGATCGCGCTGGCAACAGGTGTGGAATGGCATCCAAACCGCCTATCGGGTGGGGTTCAATCCGTTGAAGCTGAATGTGGTGGTGATCCCAGGGGTGAATGACCATGAGGTTTTGGATCTGGCTGCTCTCAGCTTGGATCGCGAATGGCACATCCGGTTTATCGAATTTATGCCAATTGGCAACCATGATTTGTTCAAAGACCGGGGGTGGTTGTCGTCGGAAGAACTGCGGCAACGGATTCGCGATCGCTGGGGACTCACCGATGGTCAAGTCCAAGGGAATGGCCCGGCGGATGTGTTTCAAATCCCCGGAGCGAAGGGGACGTTAGGCTTTATTAGTCAAATGTCAGAATGTTTCTGCGATCGCTGTAACCGTGTCCGTCTGTCTGCCGATGGTTGGCTGCGTCCCTGTTTGCTGAACGAAACGGGGCAGATTGACCTGAAAACCGGACTGCGATCGGGCGTACCCTTAACCGATTTGCGGGATCAGGTCGCCCAACTGCTGCAACTCAAACCAGAAATTAACTTCAAACACCGAGAATCCGGCACCACCGCTGGACTGTACACACGCACAATGTCGCAGATTGGGGGATAGTGGGGAGTGGATGGTGGATAGTGAATGGTGGATGGTGATAAGTGGTGAGTGATGAGGCGTAAGTGGTATTTTGCTGATATCACCGTACATCAACCAACGCTGGGATGTGTAAAAAAGTGCGGACTCGCTCAACTAACTGCACTGTGTCCCCATACACCCAAATCAACTCCCTAACTCTCCAACTCCCTAACTTCCCCTTTCCCTCCCATTACCATCCACCATCCACCATCCACCATTCACTCTCCCCTCCCCACTCCTCCTCCCCATGACTGCTCCTCCGATTCAATGGTATCCCGGCCACATTGCCAAAGCCGAAAAAGCCCTCCGTGACCAGTTGAAGCTGGTGGATGTGGTGTTGGAGGTGCGGGATGCCCGGATTCCGTTGGCGACCCATCACCCGCAGGTGGTGGATTGGGTTGGCAGTAAGCCGCGCTTGTTGGTGCTGAATCGGGTGGATATGATTCCGGAACGGGCAAAACAGCAATGGCAGGCGTGGTTCCGGGCACAGGGAGAAGAACCGTATTTTGCCAATGCTCAGAAAGGGCAAGGGATTGAGGCGATCGCCCAAGCAACGCAGCAGGCGGGAGAGGCGATGAACCAACGTCGGCGCGATCGCGGGATGCTACCCCGTCCGGTACGAGCGGTGGTGATTGGGTTTCCCAATGTGGGCAAGTCGGCGTTGATTAATCGATTGCTGAAACGGCGGGCGGTGGAAAGTGCGCGGCGAGCCGGAGTCACTCGCCAACTGCGCTGGGTGCGGATGTCTGATCAGTTGGAACTGTTGGACGCGCCAGGGGTGTTGCCGTCTAAGCTCACTGACCAAGCGGCTGCCCTCAAACTCGCGATTTGTGACGACATTGGTGATGCTGCCTACGACAACCAAAAAATCACAGCCGTTTTAGTCGATTTGCTCAAGCAATTGCCCGGTAATGCGGCGAGTAATGCCTTAGCGGCGTTCCGCGATCGCTACACCCTCGACCCCACGCCCCTCACCGGAGAAGACTACATAGCTAACCTAGCCGAACAGCGTTACCAAGGCGACAGCGAACGCACGGCTCGGCAAATCCTCAACGACTTTCGCAAGGGGCAATTGGGGGCAATCGGCCTAGAGTGGCCGGCTGGCGAATAAGGCGCGTTAGGGGTTACCGTTAGGGACTTGCAGGCGGAGATGGGGCGTTTAACCGTTGCTGCCAGGTTTGGATTAACCGTTGGGCTTGGTTGTACACTCCGCTGGAGGAGGGGATTTTCCGCGCGATCGCGATCGCCCCGGCCAAATCAAAATCGGCCTGACTTTGAGCCGTTGCCAACAACTCTTGGCTCCATTGCCGAATTAACTCATTGGCTTCTGACCGCAGATTGCTATTACGCCCCACCCGATCAGCGATGGCGATCGCCTGAGCCAAACTGTTGGCATCGGCGGGCGGCAGAGCCAGTTGACGAGCCTCGCGAAGATTTTGCCGACCTTGCAGTTGAGCATTCCATGTTTGGATATCCGCTTGCGCCGCCGCCGACAACGCCCGTCCTGAACCAATCCGTTGGGCCGTCGCCACCGCTGATGCTAAATCATTCTGCTGTGCCAACTCCCGCGCTTGATTCAGAATCGGTTGATCTTCAATCCGTTCCACCTGTTGCGTCCATTGCCGCACTTTCTTGCGGGCTTCGCTATACAACGACCGATCAGACCCCACCTTATTAGCGGTAGCAATGGCCGCTTGCAAACCTGGCAAGGTACCCAATGCCGCATACTGATCGGCTTGGGTCAGGTAGGGTTGGTCTTCAATCGCTTCAATGTTGTCTGTCCATTTTTGGATCAGTTGGCGGGCTTCACCAATCCGAGGATTGCCGGGGGGAACCAATTCGGCTTCGGCGATCGCTGATTTTAAGTCCTGGATGGTGTTGCCATTGGCCATCATCCGCGCCCGTTGTAAATGGCTGACATCGACAATTTCTAACTGCCAGCGAACAATCAACTGCTGCGCTCGACTGTAGTAAGGGCGATCAATGGAAATCTTCAACGCTTGGGCGATCGCGGCTTCTAAGTCCACCGTTGTGCCGCCCCAAGCCAGCGATCGCGCCTCCGCCAGCATATTGAAATCTTCAACTTGCCGCCCTAAATTGGCCACAGCAGGAATCCGCGCCACAATCGCCTTTGCCCCGTCTAAATCCTGTCGATCCAGCCGCGCCTCTGCCAAATCCAGTAGCTTTTCAGCGAACTTGGGAATCAGTTTTTGCGCCTCTGCGTACAACGGACTATCCGGTTTAATCAGTTGCACTAACTTAATCGCCGCTAGCACATCATCGGGACTGTTGCGTTGTGCTAGTCGCCGCGCCTCCGCCAACCGACTGCCCTCATCCTTACCAATCCGAATTCGGCTGGTCAATTCCTCGTATTTCGTCGTTTCCCAATAGGTATTGCCCACCGTCAGCAAGCGTACAGACGCTAAAAATGCCCGTCGCCAATTTTCATTAGCAATTTCCGTTTCAGCTTCTTGATAAATCTTTTCTGCCCGTGACCAAATGCTTTGCCAAGTTTGGATGCGATCGCGAATCGTTTGGCGTAACTCCTGCCCACCTTTGGAATCCGGTTCGCGGATGGGAATTTGATTGGCAATGGATAACGCTTCCGTCAGCTTACCTTGCTGGAATTGGGCTTCTCCCACTTTTAAGATATCCAACGACCATGCCTGCATGGCGCGGTTAATCTCTGGCCGCAACGGATGGTTGGCGGGTAGCACATCCACCAAGGCAAAGGCTTCCAATAATTTTTCTAGGGTTTGTTGTTCCGCTGCCACTTGGGCGCAGTACAACCGCAACGAAGCCGAGGCACTTGGCCAAAATACAGTGGTGCAGTCAGTTTGGGACGGCAATCGCAACAACGTAGAGAGGGCAAAAAACATCCCACCACCAGGCAGAATGATCGCAAAGAACAGCCAAAATTGCCACCGGGATGACCATTTGGTAATCCGTTGTCCCCAGGTCAACCGAAGCCGACGCGATCGCCGCTCTTGGGGAGTCGGTGGGTCTGTCGCGGGGCGATCGCTGGGTGGGAGATCCGGATTAGGGGGTTGGATGGCCACTGGAGTACGGGTTAATGGTTGTGATGC
The DNA here is from genome assembly GCA_964550475.1 of uncultured bacterium. Taxonomy (GTDB): domain Bacteria; phylum Cyanobacteriota; class Cyanobacteriia; order CAIUCS01; family CAIUCS01; genus CAIUCS01. Next base: position 11,750 of record CAZJZR010000019.1, on the reverse strand, counting down.
CCCTGACCGCGCTGCTGCTCCCCGTCGCTCCCGACGGCCATCCCGTCGCCCTGGATGACCGACACGATCGCCGTTGTAACGGTCATCACCTGACCGATCATCACGGCGGGATGGGGGATGCGGCCTAGGATCTTTGGTCATAGCAGAGCAATCAGGTCAGTAGCGGGATCAAGCGGGATCAGTCATCAGTCATCCGTTATTCAGCACATCCTACCCTTCTATTTTCAAAAAGCCAATCTGTTTCAACTTGGCAATCCTATTTAGCCCGGTTAGGTAGGGAGCCACCCATGCCAATCAATAGAATAACCAGAATAACCGTAACTGCCCAAGTAGAAAATTTAGGACGCGGAAACCCCGTCCCGACAAACGGGATCAATTCTGCAATTCTACAGGTTGGGTTCCTCAACCCAGGTAGATTAAACAATCGAGCCTTAATCCATCTGGGTAGTGACGATCGATCTCAATTAGATCGACTAGATCTAGATCGACTAGATCTCAGTTAATTACTGGTTTCGATCGCCGCATTTAACCCATTGCCCATCAACAATTGGAGTAACTCGGTTGCACGGGCGCGATCGCTGAATGCCCCTGCTTGCAACACCCGTCGCCCTTGGGAAACGATGGGAAACGCATCTGGAATCAGGGAGCGGATTTGGGATTCTTGATCGGCACTCAGAGCTGCGACCACCACCCGGTAACGCACGCCCAATGCCTGGGGCGAGACGGGTGGCGGCGGCAAGGTGGCTAAGGCTCGCTGACCGGGGTTGCCCGATGGAATTCGGCGGCTGGGCACGGGCAACAGGTTGGAGGCGGAGGGGCGATTGGGGTTATTGGGTAAGGGGGGCGGTGGGGTGGAATTGCGGGCAACGGGCAGGGGGGCTGGTCGGGTCGATCCGACCGCAGCAGTTGGGGTGGCAGCGACCGGAAAGGTGATCAATGGTGGCGGCATGACGGCACTGCTACCACCACCGCGACGGTTGAGGCTGGCAGGCATGGGGAAGGAGGAGGCTGTAATCCCGGAACTGGTTGTGGGGGGTGTTGGAGTCGGCAAACTGGCCACTACGGTTGGCCGGGAAGGGGCTGGAAATTGGGAGCCGCTGGGAATGCTAGGAGTAGACCGCAGAGCGTCTAGGCGGTTAGCTGGAGTTGTTGGGGGAACCTCAGGGCGGCTCTTGGCGGTTTCTAGAACAACTGGAATGTCGATCGCCGTTGGAGGAGGAGTTGGACGACTGGCTGGCACGGTTGGAGAAATTCTGGTGGTCGGAACGGTCGCCACTGGAACTGCTGCCAAATTCTCTGATTCGGGGGGCATTTGGTTGCGAGTCAGATAAAAATGCGACAAGGCTTGTCCGTCAAACGTGCGCTGGGTCAATCGCCAACCGGGTAGCAGTTGAATTTTGGCAAATCCTGGCGTGTAGCCATTGGTGCGTCCGATGGTTAAGGTGGGCGCATTGCGATCGCGGGTTGGCACACCCACGAGCAACAGGTCGTTGTCCTGCCGCACCACACTCAGCCGATACCTCAACGCTAAATCCTGCCCTGCCACCCGAATGGAATAGCCATTGCTATCGGTGCTGCGACCACAGATGCCTGTGAAATCAAATGTTGTTAACAAGGGGTCTACGGTTACCGGATTGCGCCCACTTTCTTGCCAACAGGGTCGCTGATTCGAGATTTGTTCCAGAATTAACAGTTGGTGCGCGTTGCCCCGTCGGATGGGTGAAGCGACTAAAATAAATCGGGATTGACTAATCTCCCGGTGTTCAAATCGAATCGCGGCAACGCTGGGTAAGACGGGAAACATCACCCCAGCCACAAGCAACCCAAAACCCAATGAACACGCCGATTGAGACGCAGTTTGTCTTAGCCAAGTGTTGAACACGCTTAACCCTGTCAGGGAACTGCGATCGCCCCTTAATCCGTGCTGCTGTGCCATAATCCTGCCCCAGGAATTTAACGCTAGCCGTAGCGGCTATTCAGATAGCATTATCCAAATGTAGCGGTATTATAAGCCAGATGACAAGAAATCACACTATTAGTTTTACGCTGCTAGTGGTGCCTGCGCTTTGCCCGTAATACTCCAGGGATGATTTTTCGGTTAAGCCATCGGTCAATACAAGCCATCGGTCGATGGATGGATAGAAGATATACTTTGTCAGGGAACTGTTTGTAGTACTGGCTTTAGCCAGCCAACTGAAGTTGGAACTACAAAGTAAAATTTGTTGGCTGACACAGTATAGATGGCTGGAATGCTCCCTACTTCAAGAAATCTTCAAATTAGCAGTTTAAGCTAGGTGATTATTAAGGGATAGTCCCTGCTGATGTCGGCTCCGAGGGGTGTCGTCATACCTCTTTACGAAGGGTTTACGAAGGGAGATGTGAATGGTTACATCTCAAGGACTTGCAGAAACATAAAATACCTGTGATGGTTGTAGGGACATGGCTTTGCCGTGTTTGTAGACGTGTTTGTAGAGTTAGCGGTGTGGGTGGATTTTGAATCGACAAATCCCTAATTAACGATTTTGTTTAATTATTTTTTAATTTAATGATTTTGTCAGTAATTGTGTAAGGCATGATTTAAGTGATTCTCCCGTCCATTTCCTAAGCTGCAAGTTTGCAAGTTGTAAATCATCTGCTGCAAATCATCTGATTAGAGGATGTCTGAAACGCCCTATCTCATGTAGCCTAAAGTAGGGGATGTCTTGTGTTGTCTCAAGCACAGGTAAGCCTAAAAGCTTTTTGCAGTCGGGGTTATATCCTACATTCAACCCAATGTGACTGCGGGTGTGGTTACACGGTCATCACCTGAGTGGGTTAGAGAAACGCTGAATCTGGCTGGAGTCCATCCCGCCGATAGCCCTGCGGATGTGGCTACGCTATCGTTAGCGATTCGATAGTTGCCGTTTGCTCAAACAACAGTCGGTTTGCGTCCATCACTAATCGCCAGATATTTCTCAAACATCCTCTGAGGGCTGGGGTATGGTTGCAACTAATCTTCGTTAGACTCTTTGAGTAATCATGATGGCAAATGGTTTTCAGATGTTGATGACAAAACGAGTGTTAGTAATTGATGATGAACCGGATGTCCGGGCAGTCGTATCAGCCTGTTTTGAAGATATTGCAGGTTGGCATGTGACTACGGCAGACTCTGGACAGGCGGGCTTAGACACAGTGAATGCCAATCCTCCTGACGCGATTGTGGTGGATATGATGATGCCAGGGATGGACGGATTGGCATTTGTTCGGGCTTTGCGTGCCCAACCAATGGGGGCATCTATCCCGGTAGTCTTGCTGACGGCAAAAGTGAATTTGAACCAGTCCACGATTGAACGGGAGTTGGATGTGAAGGGGATTATTGCCAAACCCTTTGATGCGCTGTTGTTGTCGGAGCAGGTTGCGAATTTTTTGGGGTGGAGTACGGAGACAGACCTGATTTCTGGTGGGCAGGGATCTGCTCAATGAGGGTCGCTGGTGTAGGTCATGTTTGTGGAGATTGTGGAGATTGTGGCGATCGCGGCCAATTATCCCTGCGGCAAACCAATCTTGACTCCAACTAGCTCTGACTTAAATGATCTCTGACTCAAGCCGGGACTTAGCCACCGCAAAATTCCCCTAAAATATCTTGGCCGCGATTCACCAGTTTTTCTGTACCTTCCAGCATGACTAAATAATGACCTTGGCGCAAGTGATAACGGTAGACGCTGGCGGCACTACCTTCTCCCAGGAAGCCAATCAAACCGCCTCCAACTGCTGCCACAAACCCTAAACAGATGCTGGCTGTTGGAATGGTGAGTAATAATCCGGTGGTAATCGGTGTGCCCAACCCCGCTTGCATGACAATTACAAAGGCTAACCCAACGGCAAAGCCGATGCTGCCCCCAGTGAATGCAGCATAATTGGCGGCTTGGATGGCGTGTTGCATCGGTTCCAGTAAGCCAACCCGTTCCGGTCGGTTAAAGCCTTTGCCAACGATCGCAATATGTTCTGGTGAAATGCCGTGCTGTTGCAATAAGCGATAGGCATTAAAGGCTGCATCCGCAGTCGGAAATACAACGATCGCCAGATGATTCCGCCGCGATCGCCGACTTTTGCGTAACATTCGTCTGCCTATCACCATTGATCGATCACCGTTTGCTGGTCAGCCAATTGCTAAGTTCCGTCATGCCCATACCTCATGCCAATCCTCACTAACCGCGCCAGTTTCACTCTGCTACCCCGATGATTAGAGGGCAATGTGCCGTTGTCAAGCCTCACTTCAGAAATTTTAGTGTGACTCTCACAAGAGTGGGTAACTTGCAATAAACTTGCAATAAACTTGCAATAAAACTATTACACCAGTTGCCAGCAGCAGATAGGAGCAAGCTTTACATTTACAATAGTTTAATGAAAGTGATTCTGGTAATGGGTCATTTGGTTACGGGTGATCGGTGGACTCTACGCGGTCACCGCTGCCTGACACATTCAACACAGCGAATATCCAGTCCAGTTGCGTTTCCCAATCGTTGTAGATCAGGCTATTCACAGGCTATTCAGCGGTGTCCACATTGAATGCGTCCCCCTGAGAACTTCAGATTTTGCTGCTATCCTCCATATCAACCTCCTGCCTGACCCATTACCCATTCCCGATTACCCATTACCCATTACCTTATGCCTCCCCGTTGGCCTCGTAAACCCGATCGCAACGATCCTGAATATCGTCGTTTGGGCGATCGGATTAATTTTGCTTTGCATGTTGGTATTTTTGCTGCGACCAATTCAGGGTTGTGGTTTGTGCGTGAGTTGGAATCTGCCAGTTGGCCGTGGACACTGTGGGTCACCCTCGGTTGGCTGGGGGCTTTGGCGTTGCATGGTGTGTATGTGTTTGCGATCGCTAACTACAGCACCACTGCCGCCAGCTCCCCAACCCTCTCCAGCAAAGGGTTTGGGCAATCCAGCAGCAACGGCACGACAGGGGGCAAATCGCCCACTCCATCAACTAAAACTCCCACCCGCAAGAAATAGTGGAAATCATAATGGAAATTAATTAGTGCAAATTTAAGTGCAAATTAATGAGTGGAGGTGTCCGATGGCAAATGTGAATGCGGCTCGTGTCTTGGAAGCTCTGGCGGCAGAGATTGGCGAAACCATTTACCTCGATATTGCCAAGTGGCACTTGTATTTGTCTAATGCTCATTTGCATACGGTGCTGGCAGAGCAACTTTACCCAATGCTGCAAAAGGGCACGGTGAATGAGTCGGAGGTGTTGCAAATTTTGCGGGCGATTCCGGTGAAGGTGGGCGGTGGCAGGCATGAATTGCCCTTGCTGGAGTTGTTACCCATGCAATGCCAGGTGAATTTGATCGACTTGTTGGAAGAGTTTCAAAAAAATAATCGGTTTTGAATTGGTCGGCTTTGGATTGATTTGCATTGAATTGTCATTTAATTGGCGGTATCGGCGGCGGGGGAAGCGACTGAGCCAGCCAGAATCCCACCGTCGATGTTTAATTCGGTTCCGGTGATGTAGGTTGCTTCATCGGAAGCGAGCAGAACCGCGATCGCCGCCACTTCTTCCGGTGTCCCAAACCGCCGCAATGGGGTATCGCTGACAAATTCACGCATCCGGATGGCGCGATCGGGGCCGTCGCCCAGCAACGGTTCCCACATGGGCGTGAGGATGGCAGCGGGATGGATAGAGTTGCAACGAATCGTTAATCCTTGCTCAGCGCAGTAAAGAGCCACCGTTTTGCTGTGGTTGCGAATAGCCGCTTTGGAGGAGGCATAGGCGGCGGCTCCAGGAATCCCGACCAACCCCGATCTCGACGAAATATTGATAATCGAACCTGTGCCCTGGGGGCGCATGGCTTTAATGGCGTATTTACAGCCCAAAAACACCCCATCCAAATTGGTCTGATGCACGGCACGCCAGTCTTCTAAACTGGCATGTTCGGGGTCGTGGGGGACAAAGCCCGCCTCAAATCCGGTAATTCCGGCATTGTTCACGAGCACATCCACCCGTCCCCCTTGGTGTGGCCATTGGGTCGGGTCGGTCAGGGCTTGGGTAACGCTGACCCAATCCGCCTCCAGCCGCACATCCAGTCGGCGATAGGCTGCCTGTGCTCCCAATTCGGTGGCTAAGGCTGTGCCTAACTGATCGTTAATGTCCGTGATCAGGACAAATGCCCCTTCGTTAATGAATGCACGCGCGATCGCGGCTCCAATCCCCCTCGCGGCTCCCGTTACCAACGCGACTTTTCCGGTTAATCGGTTCATGCTATTACGTCACTTGCAGATAAAAATGGTAAGAATTTGATACAAATTGTCAAACAATCTCTTAAAATGTCATAACACTGGCGTGAGTATCCACTCTTCACCAGAACGGGTGAAGGGTTCCAGATTTCGGTATCATAAACAAGGCCAACGGATTTTTTTACAAATTCTGGTTTTAGTCGGTTTTATCCCCGGTTGGGAGGCAGTTAGTAATGGAAACGCTCAAAATTGCAGTTTATTTAGTCGTCACTTTCTTTGTGTCCCTGTTCGTGTTTGGGTTCTTGTCTAATGACCCAGCCCGTAACCCCAAGCGCAAAGATTTGGAATAAGTTGGGGTAATCTGGAATCCACAGATTAGCTAGAGTAGTTAATCCCTAGTTCCCCTGTGCTTGTTCCATCATCTGGATGATTCGGGTGGCTGACTAGATGGGATATCTGGCATACTCAACGAGCAGTGCTGGGCGACCAATCCTAACCCTGTAAATTAGTTGGAATTATGCCATTGCCAATTTCATCTCCGGTGCCACCCCCTCCCAGTTCTCCTGTGTTGTCTGAGGTGGTCGTCTGTAACGTTAAGTTGGGCGATCGCGTCGTCGATATTTGGCATGGTTCTGTTCACCCGTTAAAACTGACCGAGCCAAGCCAAGGGAAAGTTAAAGGTACTCTCCCAACCAAAGATTTTTCAGTGGTGACTAGCTCTAGGGCAATTGGCTCTAGCGTAGGTCAATCGAAGCCATCCAGTTCTTTATTACGTTGTTATTGGGATGGTCGGTCGTCAACTGTTTCTCAGGGGTTATCCTCCGCTTCAGGCTCCGGCTTAAGTTCTGCAAGACCGGAATTTTCCCCTACCCCTCCCACCCTGCCATCTCTCCATTCGGCAGCGGCTCCTCGCACCTCTTCTCTACAACCACAGGCTCAATCCCTACAATCACAAGCTCCCAAAACCCCTACTCAGTCGCCATTGGTGCAGCCAAAGGTCAAGCCAATTGTCTCGCCAGAAGCCGTTTTATTTGACCAAACCTATTTACTCTCTTCCACCCCGCCCAGTCCTCAACCCACGCCATCGCCATCCCCGTCACCAACCGTAACTCCTTCGCCTGCTCCGGCAACCACAGTGCCGCTGAATGGTAGTAGTAATCAGAACGGTAATGGCAATCAGAACGGGAACGGAACCCGCAATCCCACTCAGCCACGGGTGATTGAGCTGACTGCCGATCGCCAAGATTATGACGCGGAGCGGCGGGTTGTGACGGCTGTGGGTCGCGTCGTCATGAAGTTTGGTGATTCAGTGTTGGTGGCGGATCACCTACAAGTTAATCTGCCGGAACAGATCGCGGTGGCGACGGGCAAAGTGACGTTGACCCGTCGGGATCAAATTTTGCAGGGGCCACGATTTGAATATAACTATTTGCAAGATCGGGGTCGTGTCCTCAATGCTAGGGGGTCGATCAACTTGCAAACGGCGAATTCTGACTTTCGCTACAGCCAGCCCAATGATGCGGCTCCACGGGCTTTCCCAGACGTGCCATTGAGCACTCGCCTCAGTGCCAATCAACCTAGAACTCGGCCTACACCGCAGCCGTCACCGCCTAGCTCTACCCCTACGCCATCCCCGTCTCCTGCTCCAGGACAAGGACAGGCAACGCCGCTAAATGTGACTAGTGCCGGCGATGTTTTGTTTTCGACGGGTGTTGGGCAAAACTATACCAACACCACGGGGGATGGCACGGGTGTGGTTAATCGCTTGCGGTTTGAAGCCGAGCAGGTGGATTTCTCCTCCGATAATTGGGATGCGGTAAATGTGCGGGTCACCAATGATCCGTTTTCGCCACCGGAATTTGAGTTGCGGGCGAATCGGGCGCGGCTGGTGCGGTTTAGCCGCACGCAAGATGAGTTGACGGCATTTGCTCCCAAGTTTGTCTTTGACCAAAGGCTGGTGTTGCCGTTGCCTCGCACCCGCTTGTTGTTGGATCGAGAACAGCGTAACCCAATTCCGCTGGGGATTGGGGTGGATGGGCGCGATCGCGGTGGCGTGTATTTAGAGTGGACACTCGATCCGTATCGGATTGGCAAAAACGGACGGTTTACCTTTACGCCCCAATTCATGGTGCAGCGGGCGATCGCCGACCGCAACTTTGACATTACCCATCCATCGGTCTATGGCTTTGTGACTCGGTTGGATTATCCGATTAATCCCCGTCTGTCGTTGGAAGCCAATGCCAGTTTGTCCAGTTTAGAGTTAAATGATTTTGAAAATCAGTTCCGAGCTAGTGTGCGGGCGCGGCAACTGGTGGGCACGCACTCTCTGGCGTTGGATTATAGTTACCGCGATCGCCTGTTCAATGGTTCACTGGGTTTCCAAGATGTGCAAAGTAGCTTGGGACTGTTATTCAGTTCTCCCACCTTCAACATTGGCAACAGTGGTTTTAATTTTTCTTACCAAGTTGGTGCCCAAATTATTGAAGCAGACACCGATCGCCCGGAACTGCTATCCCCGAATCGTCGCAATAACCGGGTGGAACTAACCCGTTACCAAGGCAGTTTTTCCATGAGTCGGGGGTTCACCTTCTGGAAGGGAGAGGCATTACCTGCCACTGCCGATGCCGGACTGCGCTTCTCTCCCCGACCTGTGGTGCCCTATCTGCAACTGTTCGGTGGTGTCACTGGGATTGGCAGTGTCTATAGCCAAGGCGATAGTCAACAATCCTTACGCGGGACGGTCGGGCTACAAGGCCAATTTGGTCACTTTTCCCGCTCCGCCTTCGACTTTACCGGATTTAATATCAGCTATTCCCGCAGCCTTCAGAGTGGGCAGTCGCCCTTCCTGTTTGACCGTGCCGTTGACCCTAGTGTGTTATCCGCTGGGTTAATTCAACAAATTTATGGCCCAGTCCGGATCGGCTTCCAAACGTCGTTGAATCTGGATACGCGCCAGGAAATTAGCACAGATTACATTTTGGAATATCAACGCCGTACCTACGGTATTGCCATTCGTTATAACCCGGTCTTGCAGATTGGTGCCTTGACCTTCCGGATTAGCGATTTCAACTGGTTTGGTAATTCTGAACCATTTGCCGGATCGGGGGTGCGGTTTGTGGATGACGGCATCCGGCGGTAAGGTGTGGCAGATAGGGAGGACAGCGACCATGGCGGCGGAGATTTATTATGTAGTGCTGGCGAAAACCAGTGGTCGCTACCTGACTGCTCGCCCCCATGGGGTTGATCCGGATCGGCCTGTGGCGGATCAACCGGCGTATTTACTTTTGTTTCGGGAACGGTTTGAGGCGTTGAGTTACCTGAATGCCCACGCGCCGTCCATGGCGGATCAGTTTGTGGTGGAAAGCCAAGTGGAAAGCCAAATCAAGGGACTGATGCAACGCTGGAATTTTGCTGGGGTGGGCATCGTTCAAGATCCGCTGGTTCCCACTGTGGAATTTCTGTCCCAGAGATAAATGTCTCAGAGATCAATGCCCCAAAGATAAATAAACCCAAAGATAAATGAAAGTGGGGCGATCGCAACAGCCGATCTAACGCCGTGCTAAATCAATAATTTGCTGCATAACGATCAAATTATTGATTCCCAACAGAATGACTAAACAGGATGTCATGGCGGTGAAATAGCGGTTTTTCATCAGTGAGAGATTTACGGCCAACAATAAAACTTGGCAGCTAAAGTAAGGCGTAAAGATGAACATTTCCACCGTGTCGAAGATGGAATAAAATGCCAAGTTTCCCAGAGTGGCGATCAGGGTGGCGATGCAGAAATACGGCTGAACTGATGTGTCCTTTTGTGGCTCTTCGGCTTGGTTGTCTTGGCGTAATCCAGTGATGTTTTTATACAGACCAGCTAGCAGAAAACAGAGCCATAATCCTGCACCAAGTATGCCCGCAATGCTATATTTCAACGGACGACCAAAGAAGTCTAAAACAATCTTTTGACCTGGAATAATCACTTCGGGCAAGGGTGAGGCAGAGACGAAATTAACTAGGAAGAAGTGCTTCAGTAGTTCTGGAATCACGACGAATGGCTGATTTAAGATTGTCGTCTTCACCCATGCCAATTCTGTATTGAGAGTGTCGCGCACAAAAAAGTATTTGCCGCCCAGTAATTTGTGCTGCACGATATTTAAACAGAAGGCGATCGCCAGTACCCCCAAGGTATAGCCGATCACCTTGACAATTTTATGCGATTGCTTGAGCACAACAACGAGCACTGCAAAACAAACGAACGAGTTGGAAAAATTGGTGATGGTGATGCCAAATGAAAATAGTCCAGCTAAGATCCAATACGGCCAGTAGAGTTTTTGGTGAATTAAGCAGACTAACAATAGTAAATAGGTCGCCAATATACTGGCAGTACCCAACATCCGCGATTCAACTAGGACACTGAAAAACAGGTGACTCATGCTAAATCCGAATAGGGCAGTCCATAGCAGGGTGGTTTTGTAGTTGCGACTGATATTCCAAAAACATAGTGAGGCCAGGAAAACAGCGATCGCCCCGCAAAAGGAATTGATAATAATGGCGATAACTGGTTTGGAGAGGAGGGGATACAGTAATTTGAGCGGTGCAAATGGCAACAAGAACAGTAATCGAATGGCATGGGAGCCTTTGTGATAGCGACTCCATTCCAACCCTAGCCAATCGCCTTGATCGGCATAGAAAAATGTGAATTTGTTATAGGCGTAACCGGGGATGAGTAGTAAACCTAAGGCAAGGTAAAGTCCCCAAAATGCTAATGCTAACAGGGTTAAAAAAATAACCGTTTTCTTATTTTCTGCCAGAAAACTTTTGAGTTGTGTTGGTGTTGTCTTCAGGGCGGTGGTCAAAGTTTGAAGATATGGCATAACCGTTGACTGCAATTGGTTTTCATCGAAGCCGAATCTAAGTGGATGTTTTAAAGGTTAGTTTGGCGTGTATCTCGCGCCCACAAAACCAACTTTCTAGCTACCCTTTAAAACCCCTCTTACCCCCAATTATTCGGGTGTATCCCACTCCGGATGACGTGGTACTAGAAATCCAGTTTCTTCAAGAAATCGGGTTTCTGGGTAAGCCACATCCGGGATGCACCCAATTATTCATCACAGTTTAGAACTAATTTATGAACTAAATGTTAAGAAGCCTGAAATGTTGAGAGTCGCTTGTGGTCGTGTGGGTATAGCCCATACGACTCAAATCCTTGTCTAGTTATGTGGAGTACTTAATCCGAGTGATTAAGAGGGTGTTTGAAAAGTCCTGTCTGATGTAGCCCTGGCGACTGAAGTCGCGGCTATACGGACAAAACCTGCCTACGCAGGTTACAGAAACCCTTAATTTTCTTGAGTCCGCGTAGGCGGACTTTGCCCGTGTAGTCGCGGTTTTAACCGCCAGACACTTTTCAAACATCCTCTAAGATCTTTACGGTGCCGCAACAGACAAACTGCAACAGACAAACTGCAACAGACAAACTGCAACAGACAAACTTAATAGTTCCAAATAGATCCAAGCATCGCCTGTGATCTATG
>CAZJZR010000018.1:0-16260 GCA_964550475.1 uncultured bacterium | reverse complement strand
CTACCGGATTTTTGCAGCCGATCAACGCCTGTGGATTCGCGATCGCAACCTTTACACTTATCCCGATGTCATAGTCGTCGAAAAACCCTTACAACTCCAAACCGGGCGTACCGACACCATAACCAATCCTTGCTTTATTGCTGAAGTGCTATCCAAATCAACCCAAGATTATGACCATGGCGACAAGTTTTCCGCTTATCGCACCATTCCCAGCTTCCGCGAATATCTGCTAATCGATCAGTACAGCATTCATGTAGAACACTACGTCAAAACGGCTGCCAATCAATGGCTGTTATCAGAATACGACGATCCGCATGTCACCTTATCCTTAAGTACATTTGCAGCGCAAATCCAACTCATTGACCTCTACGAAAACATTGACATTGACGGGTAAGAGCAACACGCCTCCCTAACAACCTTAACCATGACCGCAGCCGTCACACCCACCCTCACCATCGACGAATTCCTCAAACTCCCTTACATCGAGGCATCCCCCGCGTGGGAATATATCAACGGGGTAGCCCTGCAAAAGCACATGCCCAAAGCCCAACACGCCATTTCGCAAAAGCGGCTATTAGCCGTCATCGATCAGGGCAGCGAAACCGACAAATAGGCATTCCGTGACGTATTGCGGTTAAGCAAGCTCGTGAACTTTTTGCTTCAAGTTCAGCGGAATCATCACAGGCACCGGAGCTTTGAGGAGACTAGCTTCGCGGGCAAGTTTGCGTTCTCGCAGAAAATCGGCTAAATCTCGTTTGCAACGATGTTGCCACTGATCAAAAATTTGCGTCCACTGATATTGCCATTCCGCTTCCAAAATTTGATAGGTCCGAAAATCTGCGCCTTGGAAAGTCAGATTTTTGCCCTGGTCGATCGCCATCTTAATCCCCGCCTTCAGAGCATCCAACCCCGTCGCGCCAATTTCATCCACCCACAGTAAATCAACAATTACCGTATCGCTAGATTGCAGGGCATAACGGAGTAGCGTATGAAAGGTGGAGCCACTGACCAAATCTAAATTACCCCGAGGCTTCAGTAACACTGGTTTGATCGAGGGATGATGGGGATCTAGGACTGGGTCAATGGATGACTTTTTAACCGGTTTAGTAGGATGGGAAAGCAGATGTCCATCCCGCTCAGCAATAGAAGGCCGCAAAGGATTGGCTACAGGTGCAGCAACCCCGGTCAACTTTGATTTATCAGTGGATGCAGATACAGCCATAACCCAATAACCTAGCTATTCAAAATGGGTTCAACACACAGTCAGTCCAGCACAAAATTTTTGTTAATAAACGTCGTTGGCAGGGAGTACGTCCTCAGAGAGTTCACGGTGCATCACCAGTGAATTTAGAACAACGCCAATCCACCCAAGCTAATCAGTATCAAAAATCAGGTCAACGTCAGCAGTCTTCGAGAAAAACACAGAGATGAGTCAAAGAAGAGTGTTTAACAGGGGCGATCGCCAGTTCAGTTAAACCACACCCACTGTAAGTTCTCATACCTATTCTCTAAATCCGTATCATTATCATTTCGTAGCCACGTTCAACTGGAAAGTATTAGAAATTACGCTGAATCCGACTACTGAGACCGATTTCGTTCAATGTTATGGGCATTTCCCCGGTGTACTTGACTAGAGTACCCAGAACCCGGAAAAATCCTATCTAGGTTCTTGTAAACTTAGTCTCAACTTGATTGAGCCATTTGGTTGTGTAAAGCAACCATAAAATCTCCCTAGGATGCTTGCAGATACAGGCTTAAATCACTAGCCGCCTAACCCTCTGTGCAACCACAACTTAGCCAAATTGCATTAAATACACAGTTAAACACATTTCTTTCATACTTATGAGATACAGCCGATTAGCGCAAAACCCTCACTGGGTCGAGGCTTAACTCGTATCGGCATAAACCCCACGACCACAAACGGCTATATTCAATCATCGGATGACACCTGATGAACCAGATCCCGGATCTATGACCACATAAATGGTCAGTTCTGTGGCAATCTGGAGAAACAGAGGAAAGTAAGTCATTCTACCCATTATCGCACTGTCCCCCCGACCTAACCCTATGCAAACTCTGGTGAATCCCGTTGCTTCTGCCCCGGTTGCTCCCTCCACCCCAGGGACTGACCCCACCATTCAGCGGCGCAAAACCCGTCCCGTCCCCGTTGGCGATATCACCATTGGTGGCAGCTACCCGGTCGCGGTGCAGTCGATGATCAATGAAGATACGCTGGATATTGAAGGTTCAGTCAAGGCCATCCGGCGACTGCATGAAATTGGTTGCGAAATTGTCCGGGTGACCGTGCCAAGTATGGCTCATGCCAAGGCGATGCAGGAAATCCGCGATCGCTTGGTCAAGACCTACAAACCCGTGCCCTTAGTAGCCGATGTTCACCATAACGGCTTGAAAATCGCCCTGGAAGTCGCCAAGTATGTAGACAACGTGCGGATTAATCCAGGCTTGTATGTGTTTGAGAAACCCAAGAGCGATCGCACCGAATACACCCAAGCCGAATTTGATGAAATTGGTCAAAAGATCCGGGAAACCCTAGAACCGCTAGTGGTGTCCTTGCGGGATCAAAACAAATCCATGCGAATTGGTGTGAACCATGGCTCTTTAGCAGAGCGGATGCTGTTCACCTATGGGGACACTCCAGAAGGGATGGTGGAATCGGCTCTAGAATTCATCCGCATCTGCGAATCCCTCAACTTCTATAACCTGGAAATTTCCCTCAAAGCCTCTCGCGTCCCCGTCATGCTAGCCGCCAACCGTTTGATGGTGAAACGGATGGATGAACTGGGAATGGACTACCCCTTGCACTTGGGAGTCACCGAAGCGGGGGATGGTGAATATGGCCGGATTAAATCCACCGCTGGCATTGGTACCCTGCTGGCAGAAGGCATTGGCGACACAATTCGCGTGTCTCTCACCGAAGCCCCAGAAAAGGAAATCCCCGTCTGCTACAGCATTCTGCAAGCCCTAGGGCTACGGCGCACCATGGTGGAATATGTCGCCTGTCCCTCCTGTGGTCGCACCCTATTCAACCTAGAAGAAGTGTTACACAAGGTACGGGAAGCCACCAACCACCTGACAGGCTTGAACATTGCCGTCATGGGTTGCATCGTCAATGGCCCTGGTGAGATGGCTGATGCCGATTATGGCTATGTCGGTAAGCAGGCCGGATACATCTCCTTGTATCGCGGGCGGGAAGAAATCAAGAAAGTCCCCGAAGACCAAGGCGTGGCTGAATTGATTAACCTGATCAAGGCCGATGGTCGTTGGGTTGAACCCAAAGTTTAGTAGTTTGTCCGCCATGTCGGCTATTGAATTGGTATAGCGATCATCCTGTAGCGGCGTTTGCGTCGCCATGCCGTAAGGTATCTGCAAATAAATAAAATACCTAGCGTAGGATGCGTTACGGCTGAAGCGTAACGCATCCTCTTTAAACTACGGGTACTTTTCTTTAAACTACGGGTACTTTATTTTTACGTTCCTCCCTAAACTCTAAACGCTTAATGTAGCCGCTTGCGGTGATGTGGGCGATGTGTCAGCAGATTCGAGGTTATGCCTCTAGATGTGACACATAGCCAGCACTCTCTTGTTGAGTTCCGCGAGTTGTAGGGGCGGTTTTTGTCGTCAAATTAACAATCCTAGCGAAAGTTTCTCGGCTAAACCCGCCCCTACATCGATTTATGGCCATGGTTTAGATCTATGCAAGGAACGATGAACAGAGGGGACGGGCATGACCAATTGGCAACGTTGATATGAGAAACGCTATATCACTGGTATTCTGACCACGTTTTAGTTTCTAGATCCGCATCTAAGTCATCCTCTGGAGTGGGTAAATGGGGATTAAAGGTTTTGCGAGCGGCCATGTCGGTTTTACTGGTCGTTAAGGACTGTTTTTGCCACTCCGCAGCTTGTAATTCCCATTGGGTAAACTCAGGCAGCCCCGTCAACACCGTGAGTGCATCATTGGCGGAAGTATATCGTTGGTTAAAGTCGTGCCGCACCATGGTTTGCAGCATGGTAAACATTTCCGGACTCATGGGTGGCGCGTTCTCTTTCCAGAGCACTTCACCCATTTCATCCCGTTGGAACCGGGCGGGACTCATGCCAATCAAGGCTTCAATTGCCATCATCCCCAAGGCATACAAATCACTACTAAAGTTAGGTCGGCCAACCGCTTGTTCGGGTGGCATGTAGCCAGAGGTACCCCAACCGACGGTAAATTGGCGTTGCGAAGACCCATCTAAGATGTCCTGGGGTAATTGTTTGGCAATACCAAAGTCTACTAAGACTAATTTGTCATCTTCAGCGCGGCGGATCACATTGGTGGGCTTAATATCCCGGTGGATCACGCCTTGATCGTGGATGAACACCAAGACCAGTAACAGGTCGTGCAGCAGAGCCACCACTTCGAGGACGGACAGACGTTTCTTAATTAACAGTTCACTACGAAGGGACAGCCCATTAATTAATTCTTGTACTAGATAAAATTCTTGTTCTTCTTCAAAGTAGGCCAACAGTTGAGGAATTTGGTCATGTTTACCCAGTTGCTCTAGGGCTTCTGCTTCAATCACAAACTGTTGCCGCATCAACTTCAACATATCCATGTTTTCGCTGACTAGGCGCAGTTGTTTGACTACGCACAATGGATTGCCGGGGCGTTGGGTATCTTCTGACACATATACCTCACCAAATCCTCCAGATCCGAGCAATTTGACGATGCGGTAACGGTTAGCCAACAATTTGCCAAAAATCGCCTCCTCTCGACTAATTAATAAATCTTGCAAATCATCTTGCTGACTAATAATTTCTTTGATGATGGGGATAGAAGCGTAGTGTTTTAGGGTTAGCCGCAATTGTTGTTTGCGGATTTGTTCCTTGGCGGTGCCCATGACCAGTTCAGATAAACCCGTCATCATAATGGCAGCGACCGGAACAGCAGCCGGGATAATTAACCGACCGCCGATGAACAATCCATAACTGAGTCCAATCCAAGCGATCGCCCCTCCTACTGCGACCAAGCCTTGGTGCAGCGGCGATCGCAGCCGACTAATACACCAACCAATCACCCCCACAGCAATTAACACCATCAAACCGCGCCCGCCCATTGAGGGAATTAGATCGGCGATCGCCCGGTTAGCCTGTAATGTTGCCACCGCATTCGCCTGCACCTCCACCCCAAATAGCGGATTGGGATGTAACCAAGTTTGGCCAAACGGAGTTGGGTGAAAATCCTGGTGCAAGATTGACGTAGAGCCAATCACCACCACCTTATCTTTAAATAATTTCCCTGATTCTAAATAGTCCGTCCACGTCGTTGGGTCGAGGACATAAAAGAATGGAATGTGCTGAAAGCTTTGATGTGGGCCATAGTAAAAAATTTGGTTGGCCGATATTGTTCCTGCTGATACCCAGGAGAGTGGCGGCGGCAGCGATCGCCGTTGGGGGGGAACGTAGGGAATTTGTGCAGCTTGCAAAATCGCTTCAGCAAAGGGAACCGGAACCGTCGTTGCTAATTCTGTACCCTGCAACTGGGTTTGGGCAAACTCATCAATCACCTGATGCCCAAACTGATGAATGCGCCCATCTGGTTCAACGGGAAGATTGATTAACCCACGACGAGCCGCCCGAAATTGCTCTAAGGGTTCCACCAACTGGGTCATTAACCCCTGACGACTTTTGTCATCGGGATTTGAGTATTTGGCCGCTAGGACAATCCGTTCGCCGTAACGGCGCAAAACGGACTCTAGGGCGCGATCGTCTGCTGCTCCATAACTACTGGGAGTCGAAAATACCACATCCAGCGCAACCGTTTTAGCCCCTGCCCGCATCACTTTATCGATCACCTTGGCGTAGGCCGCACGCTTCCACGGCCATGCTTGAATCGGTTCCAAATAACTTAATCGTTCCGGTTCCGCCCGATAGGATTCGCCTTGGCCTAAGGACGCATCATCAATGGTCAAAATCACAATGTTATCTGGGGGAGGCATTGACCCACGCAGTTCAAAAAACAGCGTTTGGATCTGACGTTCCCACGTTTGAGCTAGTTTAAAGTTCAGGCTCGTTGTAGCCGCCGCCGTAATCGACCAAATCGCCAGTAACAGGTAGTTGACATAGCGAAAAATAGAACTCCATTTCTTTTGCCGCTTAACCGCCGTTTCCAACTCTGACTCAGCCGTGGAGGTGGATTGATTGGTCACAATGGCGGTCGGTTCAGGCACTAGCGGATCACGAGCCGTATGGTCTTGACCCGTTAGTGCCATAGAGTGCTGACTGGTTTTGTCTAGAGCGGTACGGTCTAAAGCCGCAGGGTCTAAAGCGGTCTGGTCAAAATCCGTGTGGCCTAAATCCGCATGATCTAAAGCAGTTCGATCCAGAACAGTCTGATCTAAAGCAGCCTGATCTAAGGCATTCTGATCCAAAGCTGTATAATCTGAGTCGTTATAATCCGAATGATCCGAGGCGTTATGGTCTGAAGCGGTATTGTCTGAAGCGGTGTTTCTATGCGACATAACCTAAATTTTCCCTGATCAAGGGTTAATCCCCAATAAACCCCAGCTCCGTAGTCCAAATGACATCCTGAGCCTATTCAACTGCTTGATTCTTTGCCCCTGTTCGGTAGAAGCAACTGTTCCACGTACTGTGCAGATTGCAATTACAAATTGCTGTCAAGATCGCATGTGCTGATAATTTTCTGGGTGCATCTGGAAAGTTACCCTTCTATGTTGAAGGACAAACTGGGCGATCGTCAAAAAAATCTGGGGTGATTCGCAGCATGTAACACTTTTCATAGTTATGTGGTACGTAACTGTTCACTCCCCGTCAGGGGAGGAACAAGTGGTCGCAGCCGACAACACTTTTCCCTGGGGGGATGTAAACGGTTACATGCGGCACAGTCGATTCAGACGAAAGCTTGATCTAAAAATAGCTAGTACCATACAACGTTGAAGGCTAGAACAAGCAAAGCTTGACCGTTTTCCTGATTTGAAAATGATAATCATCATTTATCGATCTCGACCTCAACCGATTCAGAGTCTTGACAGGTAAAAAGATTACCTGTCAAGACTCTGAACCTGTTAGAAAAGTTGCTGATAACCGCTTGCGGTGATGTGGGCTATGCCCACATCAGTCAATCTCTTTCACGGTGGGGATTAACATGAATCATCCGTACCGCATAAATATGAAGGCTGCTCTGGTTAAGGTTGTTTTCAATATAGTCTGAGCAGATAAAAACAACTTTTCCAAGCTGTTCTTAGCCATGCAGCCAATTGCACCCCAGTTGCTGAGGAATTTACTGATGGATTTTGGTGCGGTAATCTAACGGAAATTGAGCAACATAGCCCCAATAACCCTGTATAGTTTTAAGTCCAATCTGCAATTCTGCAACAACAGCAGCATGACCCGTAAGAATCGAACTTGGTTTCGGATTGTTTTTCAGCTACGCGGTGCAGTGATCCCGTCCATTTTGCCCCGTGTTTTTCTCTGTGCCTGTTTCGGTGCTGTGGTATCACTGTTGTATTTTTTGCAATATCCGGTAGCAGTGCCTGTGCTGGGTACAGTGGTGCCCAGTATTGTCTTGGGTTTGTTATTAGTATTTCGCACCAATACAGCCTACGATCGCTTCTGGGAAGGACGTAAGTGCTGGGGCACACTAATTATTAATGTGCGGAACCTAGCTCGACAAATTTGGGTGGGTATTGCTGAAAATACGACTGTCGATCGCCCCCAAAAAATTGCTGTCCTCAAGTTATTAGTAGCATTTGCGGTGGCGACTAAATTACACCTCCGTAAACAGGAACCAAATGACGAATTGGCAGCGTTGATGTCACCAGAACAGTTTCGCCAACTGAGCAACTTTAATAACCCTCCCTTGGCGATCGTGGCCTGGATTGGCAGTTATTTGCAATCCCAACGCGATCGCGGCTGTTTAGACAGCCACCAAGTCGTGGCCATGCATCAAATTTTAGGCAACTTAGTGGATGGGCTATCTGGATGTGAACGGATTCTCAAAACCCCCATGCCCTTGGCCTATGCCATCCACCTCAAGCAACTGTTGTTAATTTATTGCTTATTCATTCCGTTTCAATTGGTTAGCGAGTTGGGTTGGTGGACGGGGCCAATTGTTGGTTTAATCAGTTTCACTCTATTCGGCATTGAAGAAATCGGCATTGAAATTGAAAATCCCTTTGGCCACGATCCCAATGACTTACCATTGGATGACATTTGCAATACCATGCAGCGAAATATTGAAGATCTGATCACGATTCCGCCGATCATGAGTCGTCATACCCCCGTGCCCCATGAATCACAGGCCAGTGCATAAATTCTGGCTCAGAGATTGGTCTAAACATTGATTTTTTAAACGTTGATTTTTCGTGCATTCCGCGCACGAAAAATCAACTTTCGAGATATCGGTTCATTCTGGGATCCACCCAGGATAACCCTGGCAGTAATCGTTCACTCCCCGTCAGGGGAGGAACAAGCAGGCGTAGCCCGCAACGCTTCTCCTCTGGGGAATGTAAACGGTTAACCCTGACATTATCGTTCCATTAAGCGATTCAAAATTTCCGATTGTTGATCGGGGGTCAATAGTGGAAAAGGCGGGGTAGAGGGGTGGGGATCGCCAGCAGTGGCTGACCGTAGGAAATAGGCCGTTGATTCAATATCAGGGGTGTTCTCGTCATCCAGATCCGACAGTTCATCGCCCCTGCTAGAGTTAGCCGAAGTGGGGATGGATGCCAACGTGCGAATCTCCGCACAGAGGAAAAAATGAAACGATAAACTACCCAAACGAATGCGATCGCCATCTTTGAGTAAACGGGGTTCCCAAACGGGTTCTCCATTCACAAAGGAACCATTTGTACTGTCACAGTCGGTTAAATAAAACCCTTTGCCGTCCACAAATTGCAGCATGGCATGGCGACGAGAAAGGCGGCGATCGCTGATTGGCATCGTCACCTGGCGATCGCGCTTATCGCGTCCAATAATCCATGTAGCTTGGGGTTGCAGCAGAGCTTGGGTTTTGCCTTCTACTAAATTGCTGATCAAATAGGGGTGTTGGGGCGATGGAATGCCTTGAATATAAAATGCAGCTCCGCGATCGAGGGAGTTATTACCACCATTTTCTAAGTCTAAGATTTCGTTGAGCAATGGGCGATTATGCTCATACAACTTGAGGAAAACTTGATAGAGCTGGAGCCGATTCCCTAAGTCCAAATTTTCTGTCGATTCAGAATTTAGGGGATCCATATCAGCCATAGAAGAGTCAAACATAGGAGTTGAATTCTAGTCAGTCTAGAATATGCATAGTCTTAAATAACAATTGCTCGGGCGTATTTCACGTTTGGGGGAGGGGCGGTTAAAACCGCATCTACAAGAACTAAACCCGCCTACGCGGGTTTCAAAACCCTTAGTCCGCGTAGGCGGACTTTGTCTGTATAGCCGCGAATTCTATTCGCCCGGATGTCCCCCCCAACTCTTGGATACGCCCAATTGCTCAATTCTTATTGAGTTTTATTGATGCCTGCTGAACTCGTGGTTAACGCCACTAAATTTTTACATTAACGATGCTTGTGAACGATAGGTGACTGGTAACTGGTGCGTGATAACAAACCCTGATAATCATAAACCCTGATGATCGTGTCCCCTGTGGCTCAGCATTCAGGGGACAACTGGAGGATGCGCGGTTTACACGCTGACAGACTGGGTAGATTCTGAATCGGAGCAATGAGACTTCCCAATCCTGGCAGATCCGACAACCCAATGTGGCTGCAACCGCCGATTACATTCATGCTAAATTTAGCGTGCCCAGATTTGACCACACATCCACATCGGGTGATGAAATCTCACGGGGGCAATCTAATGCTCTGTCAATGTTTGCTTTCAGGCGACGCAACGCGGCTGCTGTTGCTGGCGATCGCACCGATGGCCATATCTATTTGTTCATACAGATGGTCTAAGGTGGAACTGTTGTCCAAAATCACACAAGGAATTGTTGCAGGCACACGAGCACATTTATCGGCCACAGGCATTTGACTGTTGATGCGGGCTTCCGCTTGTTCTAGCGTCAGCGTATTGCGTTGCATCAGCCGATCGCGCTGCTGCTCTAAAGGACAGTCTACTAGCCAAATTTCTGTTACTAAATCGGTCATTTGGGCTTCAACCAATAGGGGCACCACGGCCACAACCGTCAACCCATGACCGCTTTGGTCTAGCTGAGTGAGGTCTTGGATCAGGCGATCGCGCACCCACGGATGAATTTGCGCCTCTACCCAACGACGTTCCGCCGCATCTGTAAAAATAATCTCTGCTAATTTGGTTCGGTTTAACTGGCCATCGGGCAACAAAATCGCCGAACCATATCGCTGCGCGATCGCATCTAATCCCGGTGACCCTGGCTCCACTGCCATCCGTGCATAGATATCCGCATCTAAAATAGGCAATTGATAAACTTCGGCAAGGTATTGAGAAACTTTGGTTTTGCCGGTTGCAATACCTCCCGTTAGTCCAATCACCCGGAGAGTCGGGAAACGCGGGTTGGGCGATCGCTGGGTTAACCCCATAGGTTGCAGATTCATCACCGATAACACCTGAGCTATAGCACTGTTCATCGTTGTGAGGTGTGGTCAGTTAGGCACAAAATCCTCACTGAATCAGGAGTTGAATGATGCGGGCTAAGCTTACACCACCGTCAACCGCCAGATCACGAATTAGCCATCAGCAATTACAACACTTTTCCGACCCATTCGGCACAGTGGATCAGTCGCGCAACCCTACTCTGCTAGAAGTTGGGGGATGACCGGGCTGACCGTGATAGCTACAGCCAGACCACGACAAGCGACTATAGTGTTAAGATGCCCAAGGGGTAAATACCACAGCCATAACCACTCACTTCCCTAAAGGCTAAAGGCAAAGGGAGCATAACCCGCAACCTTCCTTAACTTGGGTACGTGAATGATTACCCACAGACAGCTAACTCAGCGTCCGGTGTCAAATTTTATGCCGCTGCAATCAGGTGGCATTCCTTCAGGCGTTATCTTATAAAGATGCAGGATGTAATCATAGGCAGGCCGAATGTTTGATCAGATTTTGAATGCAACGCCAGGGGTAGGAGCAGAGATTTTGTTTCTGTTGCCTATTCTGATTGCATTGGAAACTATTTTGTCAGCGGATAATGCCATCGCCTTGGCCGCGATCGCCCAAGGTTTAAAAGACCCGGCTGAACAAAATCGTGCCCTTAATCTAGGGTTAGCTGTAGCCTTAATCTTTCGGATTACGTTGATTTTGACTGCCAACTGGGTACTGCAATTTTGGCAATTTGAATTATTAGGAGCCATTTATTTACTCTGGCTTGTCTTCCAGTACTTCAGCTCAGATCAAGACACTGAAAACCACCACCATGGCCCTCGGTTTACATCCTTTTGGCAAGCTATTCCCTTGATTGCGTTTACGGATATTGCCTTTTCATTGGATAGTGTCACCACCGCGATCGCGGTTTCCCAAGAAATCTGGCTAGTGGTTACAGGCGGCATCATCGGCGTAATCACCCTACGGTTCCTCGCCGCTCTCTTCATCCGTTGGTTGGACGAGTTTATCCACCTACAGGATGCCGCTTATGTTACTGTTGCTTTAGTGGGTGTTCGTCTATTAGTGCGTGTGATTAATCCTGATTTAGTTCCGCCGGAATGGATCATGATTAGTTCAATCACCGTTTTATTTCTGTGGGGTTTTTCTCGCCGTAATCCCACAGTCACGCTACAACCATCTGAACCAGACCCCCAAGACTCGGTAAACTCTAGTAAACTTAGTTAGGATATTGGGTGTGTTTCCCAACATTGAGTACGGGCAATTCGTTAATTAACTTGCAACGTCTGAGCAGATAACGTTTGGACTGGGGTGTTTTCATACCGTGATATACCTGGCTCTCACTGCTAGTTACCTTCAGAATATATGTCTGATGATGCTTGACTTATCACCGCATTCTTTGGCGGCCTGAATCCATCAGACAGCTCTCGAATGGCATAGGAATCGCAGTGGATCACCAGCTATATAAACGATGACTCGGCTAATTCAGCTCGATCATTCAAGCTCAATCATTATTTCACTGTCTTTGCTACCTGTCTCTTCATCATAGACCTGATGGTGTTTGTAACTATTCAGGTTTAACCACATTCGCCTGCGAGATCAACAACAGTTGAGCAACCCAACTTACCAATTAATGATCTCATCTGTTCAGTAGGGTTGCATATTCTGCATTTTTGTTGTCAAACCTGAATGCTTAAAGCCACTTATGGTCGTATGGGGGTAGCCCACATGAACCTTAGTTTTAGTCGAAATCTTGCATAAATCGACTGTAGATATGAGAAGGGGTGTATTGAATTGAGGTTTGTCGAGCCGTTGGGTTAGCCTGATAGCCAAAATTGCTGACTAACTCCTCAGTCGTAAAACTCCGGAATGTAAAACTCCGGAATATAGTTATCCGCTCTCTGTGCAGACCAGTGTTTAGATCATTAGTCTTCAGATCATTAGTCTTCAGATCATTAGTGTTTATTTGATTAGGTTGCAGTTTTGTCGAGCGTTGTCCCGCCAAAATTTACCTCATAGAACACTAGTGGAGCCTCGCAGCTAGTTTTTAGGATAAATTCTGGAGGAATTCACCCTAAAAACAAAAGTTGCCAGAGCACTAGGACATCGGTTAGATCACGAAACCATGAACTAAAAGATGAGGCTGTATTGATTTACATAACTGAATTACCTAAATGTACCGATTAGCGCACAGAAAGCCATCTGGTAACCTAATCCTGAAGTTATCGGCAGCATCTGAGTAACTCAATCACTAAGGAATAAAATTGCATCTATGAAAAAGATTTTGCTTCTCTTTGGTGAATTAGAAGATGAAGATATTGATTGGTTGATTGACAATGGCCGCTGTGAAGAAGTCCTAGCGGGTTCAGTTCTGATTCGGGAAAATGAGCCTGTGGCCGCACTCTATGTCGTTCTAGAGGGCGAGTTGTCCGTTGTAGTAGGACCACGGGCTAATAAGGAAATTGCCTGTTTGGGAATTGGTGAAGTGGTTGGGGAAATGTCCTTTGTGGACACTCGCCCTCCTTCCGCCACGGTACAAGCTAAAAAAGATGCGATCGTGTTGGCGATTCCGCGCAATTTGCTATCCCTCAAGTTGAAACAAGATGCTGAATTTGCCAGCCGCTTCTACTTGGCTTTAGCGGTCATTTTGTCTAACCGCCTCCGGGGTACGGTGAGTCAAATTAATTACGATGTTGTCGCCCAAAAAGAGGGAACGTCTAAAGAAGATGATTATGAAACATCCGATGATTTTCTGCTTGCAAGGGCGCGATTTGATTGGTTGCTTAAACGGATGCACAACTTGGAAGAAGTGTTTGAGTCAAATTAATGAATGAGTAATTGGTCATGGGTAATTGGTAACAGTTAATTGGAGATCAGAGCGATCGCTGCTTGCGGTGCTGTGGCATAACCCATACCATTCAACCTCTTTCCTCCTAGTGAGTGACTTTAATCATCTGACTGCATAACCATGAAGATTCCTACATGAGTTGTTGAGAACGATAGGCTCAATGGTTAGGGTTTGAGCTGCATACAAAAAATAAAAAACACAAAGAACAAACCTGGCTGTTCTTTGTGTTTTTTTGCCTTATTTAGTTTCAGTTGGATTTAGTTTCAGTTGGATTTTTGTCCCCAAGCCGAGATCAAGGCATAGTCTAGTGCCCAGGTAGTTGGGGTTTGCATCAGGATTTTGAACTGGTCAAGATCCTCCGGCGTGGCTATGCCAGTCGCCAGTAAGCGCGATCGCAGATGCTCCACCGCCATCCACCAAATTTTGGCACGCAGTGACCCTCCCGCCAACACTGAGCCATTAAACGCTGTTTGGATAGTACCAAGGCCATGCTGTTGCAACAGGACTGGCAACTTGCGGCCTAGCCAGTTGTCCATTCCCAATTCACTGTACATCTGCCGGGTGGCCGCAAAGACGCGATCGATCACCTGTGTATTGCGATCATCCGCTGGCGTGACTGTATCCATCGAAAAATCTGGCTCTTCAATCAGTAACCACCCTCCGGGTTTCAGAGCTTGGATCAGGTTTTGCCATGCGGGTGCGGGTGTGGCGATGTGAACCATGACGCAGCGCAGATGGATCAGATCAAAGGCATTGGCTTCTAGCGGTGTGGTGGTGATGTCGAGTATGCGAATCTCCAAGTTGGGTCGCTGCACAGTTTGAATGAAGCGGGGATCGCGATCGACGGCGACGACATGGCCTGTAGTACCGACGCGATCGCACAACCACTGCATAATCGATCCCACCCCTGCCCCCACCTCCAGGCAATGCCATCCAGCAGAGACCCCAATTTGTTCTAGGTTGGCATGGGTAATTGGGTCAAACACATCCTGAACGGCGGTCAGTCGTTCCAGTTCAGTCGTTTGTTGGTTGTCGCTGAACACGTAAACAGAGGGTGGAGTCATAGGTTAATTAAGGGAATCACTCAATTTTCTGTGTGCATTCTTAGTGCCTTGGTGGTGCAGGTTGAATGAACCACTACAACACACAGCCACAAATTGCATCTCTCATCCTAACGACTGGGTTGCGGATCAGGCTTCAACCAGTCAGGCGATCGCTACCGCCCGAATTGACGAAATCCCCTGCCAAAAAAATACGCTCCTGTGACCAAAACTAAATCACAGGAGCGTATTTTTTTTGACACGACTAGACGGTTTACCAACCGAGAATCAATCGATCCATCGATTGGGAATCAAACACTAGTCGAGGTCGGGCATGGACAGCACGGGTTCAGTTTCCCGCTCAATGCCTTTTTCAAACCCAGCCACCGCAGCGCGGGCGCGACCAGCATGCCACCAGTGACCAACCAAGAAGAAGAAGGCCAAGATGAAGTGGGATGCAGCCAACCACATCCGGGGGTTCACGTAGTTGACGGAGTTGGGTTCGGTGATAACACCACCCACGGAGTTGATGGAACCGTTGGGAGCGTGAGTCATGTACTCAGCCGCGCGGCGAATTTGCCAGGGCTGCACGTCATTCTTCAGCTTATCCAATTCCAAACCGTTGGGGCCACGCAGGGGTTCCAACCAAGGGCCACGGAAATCCCAGAAGCGCATGGTTTCACCACCGAAGATGATTTCGCCAGTGGGAGAGCGCATCAGGTACTTACCCAGACCGGTGGGGCCTTGGGCAGAGGCAATGTTCGCACCCAGCTTTTGGTCACGCACCAAGAAGGTGAAGGACTGAGACTGGGAAGATTCGGCGTTGGTGGGGCCGAAGAATTCGCTGGGGTAAACAGTGTTGTTGAACCACACCATACAAGCAGCGATGAAGCCCATCATGGCCAGAGCAGCCAAGCTGTAGGACAGGTAAGCTTCACCAGACCAGATCAGGGCGCGACGTGCCCAGCCAAAGGGCTTGGTGAGGATGTGCCACACACCACCTGCAATACAGATGAAGCCGATCCAGATGTGACCACCGATCACATCTTCCATGTTGTCCACACCGACGATCCAGCCTTCGCCACCAAAAGGTGCGCTGACCAGATAGCCGAAGATGACAGCGGGGTTGAGGGTGGGGTTGGTAATCACCCGCACGTCACCACCACCGGGTGCCCAGGTGTCATACACACCACCGAAGAACATAGCCTTCGCCACCAGCAGGAAGGCACCCAGACCCAGCAGGATCAGGTGAATCCCAATGATGGTGGTCATCTTGTTCTTGTCTTTCCAGTCGTAACCGAAGAAGGTGGAGTACTGCTCCAACACTTCAGGGCCGCGAATGGCGTGGTAGATGCCGCCCAGACCCAACACAGCCGAAGAAATCAGGTGCAGTACGCCGACAACGAAGTAGGGGAAGGTGTTGATCACTTCACCACCAGGGCCAACCCCGTAACCGAGGGTAGCCAAGTGGGGAATCAGGATGAAGCCTTGTTCGTACATTGGCTTATCGGGCACGAAGTGAGCCACCTCAAACAAGGTCATGGCTCCGGCCCAGAAGACAATCAGACCCGCGTGAGCAACGTGTGCGCCCAGCAGTTTACCGGAAAGGTTAATTAAGCGAGCATTACCAGCCCACCAGGCGAAACCAGATGATTCCTGGTCGCGCCCGCCAGTCATGCCCATAACAGAGCTAGAGAGCGTTACCACGGGGGAGAACCTCCTCAGGGAAGACAAAGTTTTCGTGGGGTTGGTCTTGGGTAGACATCCAAGCCCGAA
>CAZJZR010000017.1:694-16301 GCA_964550475.1 uncultured bacterium | reverse complement strand
ATTGGGAGAAGGGGTTGGGGGATGTAGCTTGCTTCCCGTAGGGTGGGCAAGGATTAGCGGCATAGAACCTAATTTGCAAGAGGTCTATTGATTGTCCTGAATCATCCGCGCTAACCCACCCGCTGATAGACCGATGCCAAACTTGGGCAAGCTTTTCTATAAGTCCGATGATCAATTAATGATTCTCAATGATTTGGGGTTGAAACCGCTAAGGGATTTGCAGATAAATATATAGACCTAGACACTAAATGTACCTATAAAACTCCCAACTGAGTGACAAACAACGCTAGTTATTCAACTTGCCACACTAGGAGCTTAAGCCCCTTGGCTATTGGTGGTTGATTTCGGATTGCTATAGACACAGATCTGGGCGAACTGCCGTTCGCCCCTACCGTGTGATTGGGGATTTGATTGGGAATTTATAGTTGCACGCTCACCCCTCCGTTTAACAACACAAACTTAATCAGAACTAGCCATGGCTCGAAGCGTATTCCTGTTTCCTCAGCGTCAATCAACAGTTAGGATTGACCTAGTTAATCAACTAATTAATCAATCAATCATCCTCATTTCACCTGTACTGCATCTAGGCTGTTGTCCACGCAGCGTTGAGGGCAAATGCCGTAGTCATTGACCTAAAGTAAGAATTGCCTCAAATAAATGCCATGACATCCCACTCACTTGGGCCACTCACTTGGGGTTTAGCAAGAATTGGGGATTTGGCAAGAATTTGAGGGTTGGCAAACCATTCTGACTACCCATTCCCGCTCCCACAGTTTCCCAATGCTCTTTTGCGCCCGCGTTACTCCCAAAGGAGGATTTGATGCTAGCAACAGTCGCAGAGTTGGGTCGATCGACGTTAAAACGGGCGATCAACCGCTTGCCGCGTCAGGTTCGCTCCTTTCTGCAACTTGATAACCGCGTCTGGATCGTGTCTTTTTCGGTGACGGGCGTGCTCTTAGCCGTGCGGTTGAGTGGGATTTTGCAAATCCCAGAGTTGGCGGCGTTTGACCAGGCTGTGCAACTGCGCCGCTCGGAACCGATGGACGATCGCATCCTGATTGTGGGCATTGATGAAAAAAACCTGCGGCGGGTGGGGCAATGGCCGTTACCGGATGCGGTGATGGCCAGTTTAATTCGCAAACTAAAAACCTACGAACCCCGTGCGATCGGCTTAGACATTTATCGGGATTTGCCCGTGGAACCGGGACATCGGGAACTGTTGCAAGAGTTTCGAGATACACCCAACTTAATTGGGATTGAAAAGATCAGCGATCGCTCCAGTCAAGAAGTCAGACCACCCGCCGAATTACGGGCTGGCGATCGGGTGGGATTTAATAATGTGGTTTTAGATTCTGACGGTCGGGTGCGGCGGAGTGTGTTGTACCTCACCGTAGACAATAAACCCTACGAAAGCTTTGCCCTGAAATTGTCCCTGCGCTATCTTCAGGCGATCGACATCACCCCCAAAGCCAGTGCTAGAGGGTACTTACAACTGGGTCATGTGGAATTTCCCATGTTGCAGTCCAGCGATGGCGGCTATGTGCGAATTGACAATGGGGGCTACCAACTCATCCTCAACCCCCGTGGCCCCATGACCGAGTTCCGCAAGGTGTCCTTGGATGATGTCTTGCAAGATCAGGTACCCGCAGACTGGTTTCGGGGGCGGATTGTCTTGATTGGCTCGACCGCCACCAGCACCCAAGACTTTTTCTACACCTCCCTCAGCAGCGGTTGGGGACAATCCCTCACCTACATTCCCGGTGTGGAACTCCATGCCCAATTTATTAGCCAAATTTTGAGTGCAGTTCTGGATGAGCGTCCGTTGATCAAGTCGTTGCCGGAACCCCTAGAGTGGGGCTGGATTTTTGGTTGGTCGTGGCTGGGGGCAATTTTAATTTGGCGGGGTCGCGCCTCCTCCGTTGCCATTCTGTGGGTGCTGGGGGCTGGCATTGGCCTGACTGGAATTTACTATGGGGCATTGTTGATCGGCTGGTGGTTTCCCTTTGTCCCCGCGATCGCGGGATTAATCGCCTCTGCTGTGGGGATCACGGGCTATTTGGCCTACCAAGAAGAAGAATTACGCCGCTCCAAGGAGTTCCTCAGCCGGATTATTAACGCCATCCCCGATCCGATCTTTGTCAAGGATCGCAAACATCGCTGGATGGTGGTGAATGAAGCCTACTGTCAATTTGTCGGGCGATCGCTCACAGAACTGATGGGCGAATCCGATCTGGACACCCGCCCGATGAAGGAACCCAAGCGCGTTTGGCAACGGGAAGAAGAGGTGTTCCGCAGTGGGATGGCGCACGAAGACGAAGAAGAATGTAGCGATGAAAGCGGTGTGATGCGCTTCATTGCCACGAAGCGATCGCTGCACCGCGATGCCGCCGGAAACCTGTTCTTAGTCGGAGTGATTCGCGACATCACCGAACGGAAGCGGATGGAAGAAGACCTGAAACGCACCGCTGCCGAACTCGCCCGTTCCAACGTAGAACTCCGGATCACCGCTTTCCAAGACCCCCTGACCGGATTGCCCAACCGCAAACTATTCCACGATCGCCTGATCCAAGCCCTAGAATGGGCTTCCTTCAACAACCAATTTGTTGCCCTGCTGTTTTTGGATCTCGACGGCTTTAAGGCGATTAACGACACCCAAGGCCACGACTTTGGCGACTTGGTGCTGAAAAGTGTCGCCCAACGCCTCAGCCGTTGCCTACGCGGCACCGACACCGTAGCCCGCCTCGGTGGCGACGAATTCACTGTCATCTTGCCCGCCATTCCCAGCCGCGAAGATGCCGCCAGAGTCGCCGACAAAATTCGCCAAACCCTTTCCCAACCCTTCACCGCCAACGACATTACCGTTGGAGTCACCACCAGTATCGGCATTAGCTTCTACCCCATCCATGGCGAAACCATTGATGTGTTGATTAAACAGGCTGATAAGGCCATGTACCAAGCCAAGCAACTGGGCAAAAACCAATACATGTTCGCCGATGATCAACCCTTGGTACTGCCTGCTTAAACCCCAGCTTTGCACCGGGAGCACGCTTGCCAAGCCCCCTCTGCCGCCAAAGCAGTCCAGCTTAGCCCAGACCATTGATTACAATTTACACGGTGACTTATAGGAGCAAGCACAGGGGGATTACCCCGTCCAGGTTGCGGAGAATTGCGGTGAATGGTCACGAATAACGCAGGTTAGAGAGACCAAGCCTCTGAGGCGGATTGGCTAAACTGGAGCAGGGCTAACTGAAGCGACTTACCGCCGCCAAGTTAGGAGATTTGCATCTATCCAGCGAGTCCAACTGTAAAAAAGGTTGTTAGGATGTAAGGCAACTTAGCTGTTTGCCAGTTTGTGCCAATTACGACCGCTTTAGGGCGATTTGGGGCAATTCATGCCTGCTGATTGATCACACGGATTGTTCTACATCACCGCTGGCAATGTCGTGGGCATAGCCCCCACGACTCAACTGCTTGACCAGTGAGGATCTTGGGCTAGTTAACCCTGGCTGATCAGTATGAAAACCGCTATAAACTGTGAATTGGCGATCGCTCATGGGTCGTAACCGTTCACTCCCCGTCAGGGGAGAAACAAGTGGGCTACGCCCACAACACTTTTCCCATGGGGGGATGTGAACGGTTACCATGGGTCATTTTAATTTAATAACTGAATAATGAGTGATTGGCGAAGCTGTCCGTGAGCGATTACCCATTATCAAAACCCATCGGTTTTAACGGTATAAAGTATAGTTAGAAAAACTGTTCAAACTGAATTTCTGATTGCTAATTTTTTAACCTTTAGGCTAAACCTCTATGATTTCTTCTAAAAACCGTCTGTCGATTTTTGTGGACGGGAACAATATGTTCTATGCCCAACAGAAAAACGGTTGGTTTTTTGATCCACGGCGCGTTTTGACATACTTTACTAGCGAACCAGACATCAAGTTAATTAATGCGTTTTGGTATACTGGAATTAAAGATCCCCAAGATCAACGGGGATTTAGAGATGCATTGATTAGTTTGGGTTACACCGTCCGAACAAAGATTCTCAAAGAGTATTACGACGATAATTCCGGTCGCTATTCCCAAAAGGCAAATTTAGATATTGAAATTGTCATTGATATGTTTAATACGGTCGATCAATACGACCAAGTGGTGTTGTTCAGTGGCGATGGTGATTTTGAACGGGCGATCGAACTATTGCGGTCTAAAAGCACATACATTACCGTTGTCTCTACAGAAGGAATGATCGCCAGAGAACTGCGAAATGTTACCGATCGCTATATCGACCTCTGTGACATCCGCGACCAAATTGAAAAGCTCGATGGGCCAATTCCCTGAGATGAATAGACGGTTGCGGACGGACGGAGGTAAGGTAACCGCAACCGTCTAGCCAACGTTTCCAACATCCTCTAAGATTGGGGTGCCGTTTGGACTCAACGCTATACCTGCATGGCACATCCATCCTATCTGTTTGTATTTTTGGATGTGTTTGATCAAGAAGGCGGCATCCAGACTTACAATCGCAACCTGTTAACGGCCTATAGTCAATTGCCGGATCAGCCAGAGGCGACGGTGATGTTGCTGCGAGATGGGGCACGATCGACTCAACCCATCGCCAGCGATCGCCTGTACTTTCGTTATTTCAAAACCCAATCCGTCGCCGTCGGACGGTTGAAATTAGCCGTAGCGATGCTGACCCATTTACTCCGGTACCGTCCCCAGCGCGTCTTCTGCGGCCACATTAATCTGGCTCCCTTAGTCGCACTTCTCTGCCGTCCCCTGCAAATTCCCTACACCGTGATCACCCACGGCAAAGAAGTCTGGCCCACCTTACCCGGCAAACTCCGCCAACCCTTACAACAGGCGGATCAAATTTGGGCAGTGAGCCGCTACAGCCGCGATCGCGCCGCTGCCGCCAACGGGTTAGACCTGGACAAATTACAATTACTGCCGAACACAGTCGATGGCGATCGGTTTACACCCGCTGCCGCCTCGCCACCGCTGATCCAACAGTACGGACTCAGCGATGCCACCGTGATCCTCACCGTCGCGCGGTTGTGGTCGGGGGACATATATAAAGGCGTAGACGTAACCATCCGCGCCCTGCCCACCATCGCCCAAACCATCCCCAACGTCAAATACCTGGTGATTGGCCGTGGCGATGACCAACCCCGGTTAGCCGCCCTAGCGCAGGAGTTGGGCGTGGCCGATCGGGTGGTATTTGCGGGGTATGTGCCGACCGAAGCCTTAGTGGAGCACTATCGACTAGCCAATGCCTATGTGATGCCGTCCCAGGAAGGCTTTGGCATTGTCTATCTAGAAGCAATGGCCTGCGGCATTCCGGTGGTGTCTGGGGATGCCGATGGCTCCGCCGATCCGTTGCAGGATGGGCAGTTGGGCTGGCGAGTTCCCCATCGCGACCCCGATGCTGTCGCCACGGCGTGTATTGCCCTGTTGCAAGGGGGCGATCGCCGCTGTGATGGGGCATGGCTACGGGAGCAAGTCCTGCAACAGTTCGGGTTTGCCGCGTTTACCCAACGGTTATCCCACCTGCTCAACCACCCCCGAAGTTCCTGAGGTCATTTATGCTAGAAGGGTGCGATCGCGATGGCTGTAAGTGCAGCTTCCCATCACGGTAGTATGATGACTTAAACGTAACAAAGCACGTAAAAGATATGGAGCTGTGGCATGAATCAGGACAGCCTTAGACTCTGGCAGGCCAGCCTCGCAGGACTCACCCGGTGGTTAGTATTCTTCGCCGTCATTTGGCTACTGGGTTCCGTCGGTCTGGGCTGGTTAATCGACTCATTCCTGATTCTGTTGGGATTGTTGATTGTGGTTCCAGTGCTCGCCTTTTTTGGCTTGCAGTGGTGGGTTAAACGCAACTTGGTACAGGATGCCTGCCCCGTGTGTGGGTTTGGGCTGGCGGGCTTGAATGGTGCAGAATTGGCCTGCCCAAGCTGTGGTGAACCGATTAAGGTGGAAGCTGGACGGTTTACCCGCCTCACCCCCCCCGGTACGGTGGATGTCAGCGCGGTGGAAGTGAAGGTCACCGAGGTGGAAGTGCTTGACTAAGGCGAGGGATACCGCATCGTTGGTCGAGTTCCTCAGCCAAACGATAATGTTTCAGGGGTTACCCACCGAGCAACTGACGGAATTAGCGCAACTGGCGATCGCCCAACCCTATGCCAAGGGGGACATCCTATTCCATCAAGGGGATGAGGGCAACGGCTTTTTTGTGATCAAACAGGGGCGGGTGAAGGTGTTCAAACTATCCGCCGATGGTAAGGAACAAATTTTGCATATCTTTGCCACTGGGGATCATTTTGCCGAAGTGCCCGCCTTAGATGGCGATTGTTTTCCAGCCTCCGCCGCTGCCATGGACTCGGCGGAGGTGTTGTTTTTTCCGCGCCACAGCTTTTTGCAATTGTTGCAACGGGAACCCGCAATCGCCATCAACATGCTGAAAAGCTTCGCCCGTCACCTCCGCCGTTTTTCCAACCTCGTCGATACGTTGGCCTTGCGGGAAGTGCCTGCCCGTCTGGCCGCCTACCTGCTCAGCTTATCCCCCCAAGCGCATCCCACCGACCCCAATACCGCCACCGTGGAACTGGACTTACCCAAAGGGCAACTGGCGGCACGACTGGGCACGATTCCGGAAACCCTGTCGCGGGTACTGGCCAAACTGAGCCGCGATGGACTAATTCAGGTCGATGGCATGGTGGTACAAGTGCTGGATTGGCAGCGGTTACAGCAAATTGCAGACGGCAAATCCAAATAGACGATCCAATTAGACGGGATATTCCGCCCTGACCACGCAGAAACCGAGCTTCTCGCCCACCCCAAGTTGAACGCTAAGGGACTTGCGGAAAAATCATCTCCGCGTGTTCGGGCTAGGGACACGGCAATGCCGTGTCCCTACCGTTAGCCGATCCCTAACCTGGGCGATGGAGCAACCCGGTTGCTGGATGCGGCACTTTCAGTTAGGGCGCGTAACCGATGCCCCGCAGGAACTGTTGCAAGGTGGTGAAGTAGCGCGTGCGATCGCTAGCCAGATAGCTCTCCTTAACGCGCTGCCAGCCATCCTCCCCTTCACCAACTAGATACTTGTTGGCGATATAGGCCGCCAGTACCCCCTTGGCATCATCACCACTGTTACGCCGATTCATGTATTCCTGCCACAGGTTACGGGTGTGGCTGTGTACCACTTGGCGATACATCCGCGTCACATTGAACAAATCGCCATTGCGGTATTGCCAAATCTGTTGCGGCAGGGCGGCATCCAGGTAACGCGACGCAAACTGGAACATGAAGCGGTTGTCGCCGCTGTCAAACTCAGGCAACCCATCCTGATCAAAATCCTTGAGGAAGTAGCCAATGTACCCCCAATCTTTTTCGATCAGTTCATACTCTTCTCGGATGGCCACATAGCCATACACCAAGGAGTAAGAACAACAGCGACCAATGCCAGGGAAAATGTCGATTAAGATTTCCGGTTCACCGTCGCCATCCAAATCCATCAACCGGAAGCCCATGGTTCGGGCATAACCACCTTTGGTCAACAACGGTTGGTGGTAATAGCCATTTTTGCCGCGTTTGATCGTCAGTTGCAAATTGCTGAAGGTGTAGTTCTGCTTTTCGTAACTCAGACTAGCGGTGACGTTGGTGCCTTCGGAGGTGAGGGTACGGACAACGGGTTGGGTCAGGCTCGGCACTTCCGCCACATACTGGGGTGGCACATTCGAGGTGATTTGCATCAGCGATCGCGCTTGGCAAACGAAGGAAGCCGCTTCTGCACGGGTGGCCGCTTGGTTAGGACGCAGTTGGCGAATGTCGGGAGGACTGACGACAAGGCGATGTTCAGTCGCGATCGCCACCTGTTCCCGCACCGCCGCAGGCACCTGGTTGCCATCGTCAAAGGTATTCTGCAACACCTCTGCACTGGGCTGAATCGCGGGTAGCTTAATGGTAGACACCAGAATCGCCAACGCATCAGCTCGACTGATCGGCATTGGTGATTGGTCAGTGAGGTTGCCTGCCTGTTCTGGATAGGCGCGCCGCACCATGTCTACAAATTCAGCCCGGGAAATGGCGCGATCGGGAAAATATCTAGTGTTGGGATAGCCACTGACGATATTGCGACTGGCCAGGCTATCGACACACAGTTGCGACCAATGACCACGCGCATCGTAAAAGTCGGTGCTGGGGGGATCGGTAACCGCCAAACCAGGGGTAGCCGTGGCCACGGTCAGCCCCAAAGCCGCTACGGCCATCCTGCCGTAGGAGCGACCCCATTGCTGTGGCTGCTGCGCCAACCCTTTGACCCGACTCCATCCCAAACGCCAATTCACCATACAGCCTCCTCAGCTAACCGATTAAGTTATGAAGTGTATTCAGTCATGTAGTTAACAGTCATGCAATTAACATGCAATTAAGTTATGCAGCCGCGATCGCCAAATTCAGGTCACCTACTCAGGGGATGTGGGATCAGTCTCCACTTGTATAAGCTAAATGCTGAAATTACGGTCAGAAAATTACCGATTGGCTGCAACGGCAGCTTAAACCGTTTAGAACCGTAACGGCTCACTCCTCCCCACTGTGCAACGAGTGACGCAGGATTTCATCGGGTTTGTGGGGGGCGTGAATGATTACACTGATTTAATCTGACTGATTTAAACGGTCTAAACGTTGGGCTTAAGATTGCGATCGTTGTCCGACGGTAGATGATGAATTGGCAGAATTATCGCCGCAAATCATGTACCTAAACTTGTTATACCCGCATACTGAAAAATACTCAAATAAACACCAAATAAACACCGATTTAACCGGGTTTAAATCGGAAATCCCCCAAAACTGAATTGCGCCAGCCGTAACCCCACCCAGCCAACAGCGAAAAACCAGACCCCGGTTTCTGGCCGCCACCGGAGTCTGCGCTTGGCTTAACGCTGGCGGCAAATGCCAAATACTGAGGTGTAGCCGTGCAGGAAGGTACTGTCGCCGATGGGACCAATCTCACCATTACAGAAGAAGCCACTCAGGGGCACATCCATGAGGTAGCGGTTGAATAGCCGAGAGTCGAAGTTGGGTTGGCCGTATAAGCTCTCGCCCCGTCCCAGGCAGGAAAACATTAGCGCACCGGACGGTGTGGGTTGGGAACGGTGTTGCTTCTCATACCGTTCCAGCAACATCTCCAAATCTTCTTCCGAGGTGTGGGCATCGCGCAGGTGGAACTGAATCCGTTGCCCCGCCCGGACACGATCGCCGATCGCGATCGCCCCCACACGGGGATCAACGCCAATCAAATTGCGAATCAGGAAATCCCCATGATCGAGAATTTGCTTAAACTCACTGCGAGCAATGCCGATAAATAATGAATTTTGCGCCAGCGATCGGTCTTCATCATTCAGGTCTTGCACCAATTCCCGCAACACTTCCAACGGGGGGCGGGACTTGCCCAGCGGCTGGCCATCATCACCCTGCTCCTGCAAACCCAGCAACACATTGCGTTCTCCTTGGGTCACCTGAAACACCGGCCCAATGGGGCGGCATCCCTGCGCCACAATCGTTTCCAGCACCAGATCGCCCATCAAGGCCACCCCAACCGTACCTTCTCGATACAACTTATAGTTATGAAACAGGACGGTACTGCTGCCACTATCCCCGCTAGCCAAACCGCCCACCTTCACCGCACCAGGATAGGCAAAATCCAACCCCTGCAACAAATCATTCACCTTCGAGGAAAACGGATCTGCCAAGAGGACAAACTGCGGCTCAGCCTCTGGCCGAACTCCCACCGCCTCCACCCAGCGATCGGGCGGACTGTCCAAATCAGGCAAATCATCCGCCGTCAAGTGAAACGCCTTCACCATGCCCCCAGGCAAATGAGCCAGACTTAAGGCCAGAGCGGGTTCCCCCTCCACCTCACGGGTTTGGCCATTACCGCCCATGCCGATAATGCCGCCGCCGCCACAGCCAATCAACGCAGGCAACTGTAACCGCTCCTGCAACAACGGCATCAGTCGGGGATATTCACTGGCAAAGGTAGAGGAAATGAACAAAAAGCCCAGATCGGCTGAGGTTTGCAGCAACGCTTGAGCAGTATCTACCACCTCAGTCACCGCCGCCTCCAAAGACGGACGAGTGGACAAGGCACTGACCCACTTCATCGTGTCTGAGTTGGAGTCTGATCGATAAGCACCCGCTGCTGGAACGTCAGACGTTGGTTCTACCATTGCCACCCCCTACTGAGAATTTTGATCATAGAATTTGCCAAAATTGCCGTTGCCCACTCTTACGTTGCTTCATTTCACTATGATACAGACCAGCATAATGATACAGACCAGTATACGAGCCTGATTGCCCCCTGATGGTTCTCACCTTATGGTGGTGCAGCGATTCGATAACTAATACTGAATGTAGCAATCTCCCTATAGCAATTCACAATCCCTATCGATTAATCTAGTAATTATGTAGGAATATTAAGCGGCTCGTCTGAATTCCGTTTATCGCTCGTTTTATACCGATGAGGCACGGTCGATTAATGCACAATTCCCACTGGGTTATCCCACTGGGTTAATGGTGAAGTCGGAACATCCTCATCCACCCAAGCGGCTGTCCTGCCTTGGCAGCTTGCCCTAAAAACCAAGCACAACGTCCTCCCCTAGCGCAAGATTCCTTAACGAGAATCTTAAAAGATGTGAGGTGATGTTGGTGACAAGGTTAAATATTGGGTATTTGTGTAGATGGTAGCCTCTGAAGTAACCGTTCCCTCCCCGTCAGGGGAGGAACAAACGGGCGTAGCCCGCAACACTTTTCTTATGGGGGAATGTGAACGGTTACGCCTCTGAACTGTTACTGAGTCAGAAAATAGGTCAGAATTGTAGCCGCATTGCACCGTAACGGTCAAACCCTATCGCGTGAAAGCCACTGGGCTTCTCCCTCAGAAGTAGTATTTCCAGGGATAAATATGACAAACGATATCCAAAAGACAATTGAACAAGAACGCGCCAACGCCCGTGAAGTTTGTGACATCAAGGGTGCTCAGTCTGGCGAATGTGCGGCAGCTTGGGATGCGGTTGAAGAATTGCAAGCAGAAGCCTCGCACCAACGGGAAACCCATGTGAAAAATTCCTTAGAACAATACTGTGACGACAATCCGGATGCGGCTGAGTGCCGTCTGTACGACGATTAGGTGACGATTAGGTAACCAATCCATTCAGTGACGAGTTCCTGCTCCAGTCACCGTCGGTTAGGACGTTGCAGCATCGCCCTATCGCTGTGAATAGTCCAGCGATCGCTGTAGGGACATAGCACTGGCGTGTCCTCCGGTTAACTGTCTCGTAACTCTCTGGTTACGAGATTAACTGGCCAGTTCCTGAGTCGTAACCGTTTACTCCCCGTCAGGGGAGGAACAAGCGGGCGTAGCCCGCAAGATTTTTCTTATGGGGGGATGTGAACGGTTACCCTGAGTCTGTGACTGAAGCAATTTACTGTAAAGTATCTGGAGAACTTGGAGCATCATCCGTTCACAGTTGGCACCATTAAAGTTGGGTAGGTTAGTTCTGCCATAGCGTTGATGGATGTAACTGTGAGCGGTTTGGTGTGTCTGGTTCTCTTTAATGTTTGAGGAAGATGGCGTTATGCAACCCTGGGTACGGCTGCTGGTGTGGACGGATTATCGGTTAGCGGTATTGTTTACGGTGGTGATCCCGCTAATTTTATTAGTCTGGGCCTTAATTCGCCGCGCCGAATCTATTCAACTGTTGCTGACAATTTATTGGCGGGTGGCCAGCTTGTTAGCCGTCACGGTGTATTTAATGATTGCGGCCATCCCGATCGGGTTTGTCTCCGGATTCTTGGCGCGACTGTTGATCCCCGCCAGTCTGTGGTTTTGGGTCGATCTAAACGAAGAGGTGGATGATATGCCCAACGGCGATCGCCTCAAACTGGCCATTACTTCCTGGCGATGGGCGATCACCGTTTATTGCGGTCTGGGGCTGCTGAACCAAATTCCCTCCCTGCAATGCGGCATCCTCAATAGCCAAACCCTCCTGAACAATTCCATGTGTACCGTCTGGCTCGAAGCTCCCTGGGGTTTCCGCCAACTATTCCACGCCAACACCCGCCCCGGCTTCCTCGGTTTTTGGGGCATCGTCGGCCTAGTCATTTACGTGATTTACTTCAGCTATTTCGTGATCATTCGTTTGGGGAAACAGGGGCGATCGGCGACGGGGCATTAGGTTGGATAGATGGTAGATAGTGGATAGTGAATGGTGGATAGGGGTGTGGTAATTAGGTAATGGGTTAAGTTCACATTCTCAACTTACTCACCCACTCACCGACCCACCCACTCATCACCATCCACCATCCACTATCCACTCACCCCCTCATGTCCCTCCCCATCTCTCGCCTTGGTTCTCCAGTTCTGCGCCAGACGGCAGCGGCTATTCCTGCTGAGCAGATTGGCAGCGATCGCCTACAACAATTGATTGACGGCATGATCATCACCATGCTGCGATCGAATGGCGTGGGGATCGCTGCGCCGCAAGTGGGAGAATCGCTGCGGTTAATCGTCGTCGCTTCCCGTCCCACCCCCCGCTATCCCAACGCTCCCCGGATGCAGCCTGTCGCCATGCTCAACCCGCGCATTGTGGCACACTCCACCGACACTGTGAAGGACTGGGAGGGTTGTCTGAGCGTGCCCAACCAACGCGGATTAGTCCCCCGTTATCGCGCCATCACCGTCGAATACACCAACCGCGACGGCACCCCAACCCACTGCGAACTAACCGACTTCATCGCCCGGATTTTTCAGCACGAATACGACCACCTCGAAGGACTGGTCTTCCTGGATCGGATGGAACCCAGTGATCAGACGATTTCGGAGGAGGCGTATCAGAAGTTGGTGAGTGGGAAGTGATGAGTGGTGAGTGGAATTCTTTCCAAGCAAGTATCTGCGGGCTTGGATTAGCGGTGGCTTCGGCTACGCTCAGCCACCGCTAATCCAAGCCACCGCTCAGCCAAGCCAACTCGAATCTAAACCACCGCGTGCCTTTCGACTACGCTCAAGGCACGCAGCAACTGCAACTATCCACCATTCACCATCCACTATCCACCATTCACTCACCACTCATCACTCTCCCCCACTGCTTCCCATGAACAATTTTCCCTGCTGCTTCTTTTATGCTTTTATTCGGTTAGGTTAAACCAAACTCAAAAGGCATAACACTGCTTATGTACGACAAAATTACTCCTCCCGAAGTTGGTTCGCGGATTGTGTTTGAGAACGGGGAGCCAGTGGTTCCCGATGATCCGATCCTGCCCTTTATTCGTGGGGATGGCACGGGGATTGACCTGTGGCCTGCCTCCCAGCGTGTGTTTGATGCGGCAGTGGAAGCGGCCTACGGCGGCAAGCGCAAAATCAATTGGTTTAAGGTGTATGCCGGAGATGAAGCCTGCGAGGTCTATGGCACCTACCAATACTTGCCCCAAGACACCCTAACGGCGATTCAAGAATATGGTGTGGCGATTAAAGGGCCGTTGACGACCCCGATTGGCGGCGGGATTCGCTCCCTCAACGTGGCTCTACGCCAAATTCATGATTTGTATGCCTGTGTGCGCCCCTGCAAATTTTACTCTGGCACCCCTTCGCCCCACCGCCATCCCGAAAAGTTGGACGTGATCATCTATCGGGAAAATACCGAAGACATTTATCTGGGGATTGAGTGGCGGCAAGGCACAGAAATGGCCGATAAGCTGATTAATTTGTTGAACACCGAGTTGATTCCGGCCACCCCAGAGCATGGGAAGAAGCAAATCCGGTTGGATTCCGGGATTGGCATTAAGCCGATTAGTAAGACGGGATCCCAACGGTTGGTGCGGCGTGCCATCCGCCATGCCTTGCGGTTACCCAAGGCCAAACAGATGGTCACCTTGGTACACAAGGGCAACATCATGAAGTATACGGAAGGGGCATTCCGCGATTGGGGCTATGAGTTGGCGACGACGGAATTCCGCGCCGAGTGCGTGACCGAGCGGGAATCGTGGATTTTGGGCAATAAGGAGAAAAATCCTGACCTGTCGGTGGAGGAGAATGCCCGGATGATTGATCCTGGCTACGACGCACTCACACCAGAGAAAAAAGCCAAGATCTGCGAAGAGGTGCAGGCAGTGTTGGATGCCATCTGGGCGACCCATGGCAACAAGCAATGGCGCGATAAGGTGATGGTGAACGACCGGATTGCCGATAGCATTTTCCAACAAATCCAAACCCGTCCCGATGAGTATTCCATTTTGGCGACGATGAACCTGAATGGCGATTACCTGTCGGATGCGGCAGCGGCGATCGCGGGTGGTCTGGGTATGGCTCCCGGTGCCAACATCGGCGACACCTGCGCCATTTTTGAAGCCACCCACGGCACCGCCCCCAAACACGCCGGACTGGATCGGGTCAACCCCGGTTCGCTGATCCTGTCGGGGGTGATGATGCTGGAATACATGGGCTGGCAAGAGGCGGCAGACTTGATTAAGACGGGCATTGGTGGGGCGATCGCCAGCCAAGAGGTCACCTACGACCTAGCTCGGTTGCTGGAACCGCCCGTGGACAAACCGCTGAAGTGTTCCGAGTTTGCCGAAGCGGTGATCCGTCATTTCCATGATTAAGGGACGTACACTGTAATCCTGTCTACCCACCGTTACCTATCGGGACACGGTAATGCCGTGTCCCGATGTCGTTTTTAGAAAAAGCTGTTCTCAGGTACCCGTTCACACCCCTGACAGAGAGTGAACGGGTACGAGAAAGCTGTTTTCAGAGGGCCTTTGAAAAGGGGGGATGGTTAAAACCATCACTACGAACCCCAGAAGTTAGCCACGTTTGTCAATATTTCTGGGCTGGGCTGGGAACAGCGACTTTAGGGAGAAGCGTAAAAATAAATCTAATCCTGAATGATTTTGTGTTTGAACCGATAACCTTGTACGGGCGTTGGCCTTGCCTGTGCTTTGCACATAGCATTCCGGCCATGATTTTTCGGTCATTGCTTAACTTAACTACCGGAATGCTTCGCCCCTACGGTGGGCAACACAAATTTAATTAGAACCAGAAATAAAGTACCCATAGTTTAAACATGATGCGTTACGGCTGAAGCCTAACGCATCCTACGCTGGGTATTTTATTTATTTGCAAATCCCTTAGTAGTCAACATGACTTAAAACAGAACTTTCAAAGCAGCCTCTATTCTTCCGCTCTAAATATCCTCACCCGGAAAAATTGCCCGAATTTTAATCACTAAAAAAGCCCCGGAGGGAAAACTCCGAGGCTTGATTAGGGTGCATCTACCACTCCATTCTTCCAAAACCCAATCCCCAATCAGGATCGTTTCAACATTTTTTCCGGTGGTACTTATCTAACAGTTTCGCGATCGCTATATCACCAATTTATCAACACATAAAAAAGCCCCAAAGAAAATCCTCTGAGGCTTAATTAGGGTGCATCTACCACTCTATTCTTCCAAGACAAACATCCTCACCCGGAAAAAAGTCCCTGTTAATTGCAAGCACTAAAAAAGCCCCGGAGGGAAAACTCCGAGGCTTGATTAGGGTGCATCTACCA
>CAZJZR010000017.1:0-594 GCA_964550475.1 uncultured bacterium | reverse complement strand
CTCCATTCTTCCAAAACCCAATCCCCAATCAGGATTATTTCAACCATTTTTTCTCGCCATTTTCCTAACAGTTTCACAACCATATTGTAAACAACTTGTTAATACGTAAAAAAGCCCCAGAGCGAAAACTCTGAGGCTTAATTAGGGTGCATCTACCACTTCATTCTTCCAATCCATAGAGGATTATCCGGATAGTTTCAGGCAATCATCCAATTGAGGGGCGATCGCCGCCACAATCACCCCACCTCAACAGTTATGCCGCCCAAAACAGGCTACCCTATGGCTATTGCTAGTCGCCTTCAGTCGCTACCATGAACACCGCGCCCTTACGCATTCTGCAAATTGTCCCCTCCATTTCTCTGGTGTATGGCGGCCCCAGCCAGATGGTACTGGGACTGTCGCAAGCCTTGGCGGCGGAAGGGGCGGCGGTGACGATCCTGACCACCAACAGTAACGGCGACACCGGACAAGCCCCCCTCGATGTCCCCTTGGATCGCCCCGTGCCTCAAGACGGCTACCAAATTCGCTATTTTCCCTGTTCCCCATTCCGTCGCTACAAGTTTTCGCTGCCGCTGTTGCGCTGGCTTGGTCAAC
>CAZJZR010000016.1:11891-16632 GCA_964550475.1 uncultured bacterium | reverse complement strand
GGCATCACCGATGAACTGGTTGCCGCCGGAGTTCCCAAAGACCACATCGTTCTCGCCTTTCACCCGCCCCATGTGCGTCCACATACCGGATACGCGATCGCCTAGCCCCATCCTTACAGAACAATCGGCATTGCTCAACCAGCCAGTCCCCCACCATGCCCGCCAAAGACCTCTACCACGACACCGTAAAAACTGCCCTGATTAAGGATGGGTGGACAATTACCGATGATCCGCTCAAGATCGAAGTGGGTGGACGCTCAGTTTACATTGATTTGGGAGCCAGGAAGTTAATTGCAGCCGAAAAGCAGGGACGTAAAATTGCAGTAGAAATTAAAAGTTTTCTCAATCCGTCGCCAGTCAGTGAGTTAGAAAAAGCTCTTGGACAGTATGAGCTGTACTCTCTCATTTTGGAGGATGAAGATCCCGATCGAATACTTTATTTGGCTCTCAGCACTATCATCTTTGATGACTTCTTTTCTGAAGAACTGGGAAAAAAAGTGCTTCGCAAAAAACACCTCAGAGTGATTGTTTTTGATCCAGATGTCCAGGAGATCGTGCAATGGATACCTTAACGTTTTATCAGGACACCTTAGAAAAAATTCTCAAGGATTATGCTGCCATTCCTTATAGCTATGGCGACATTAAGCAGTACGTAATTGTTGATGCTAACCGCACTCATTTTCTCTTGTTCAACGAAGGTTGGCATAGTCGAAAGCGAGTACATGGCACAGTTGTTCATGCCGAAATTCGTGATGGCAAAA
The DNA here is from genome assembly GCA_964550475.1 of uncultured bacterium. GTDB lineage: Bacteria > Cyanobacteriota > Cyanobacteriia > CAIUCS01 > CAIUCS01 > CAIUCS01. Next base: position 15,871 of record CAZJZR010000016.1, on the reverse strand, counting down.
TTTGGATTCATTATGATGGCCTTGAAGACGGCATCACCGATGAACTGGTTGCCGCCGGAGTTCCCAAAGACCACATCGTTCTCGCCTTCCACCCGCCCCATGTGCGTCCACATACCGGATACGCGATCGCTTAGAGAGTTCTTACACCGTTGATATAGCCGCTTGCGGTGGAGTGGGCTATGCCCGCTCCACTCAAACCCTTAACCAATCGTGTCTTGGGTGATTTGGCTGTGCCTCATAAATATGGGAATTGCTATATGGCAAAAGATATCTTTCATGGTGCTGTAAAAACTGCATTGGAAAAAGATGGTTGGACAATTACCCATGATCCTTATCGTCTGCGGTATGGAATTGCTGATATTTATATTGACCTCGCAGCAGAGGCGGCGATCGCGGCTGAAAAATCAGGGCGTAAAATTGCAGTAGAAGTGAAAAGTTTTGCGAGTGGTTCTAACATCTCTGAGTTTCATACAGCCCTGGGACAATTTTTGAACTATCGGATTGCCTTGGAAGTGTCAGAAGAACCAGAACGCATCTTATATCTAGCTGTACCCAGAGACGTTTATCAAACCTTCTTCCGCATTGATCCAGCCAAAACAGTCATAGAACGCTACGATGTCCGACTAATTGTTTACAACCCTAGCCAAGAGGTGATCGAACAATGGATCGAATAGACCAGTATCGCCAGATCATCTGCGACTTCCTTCGCGAGTTTGCCACCGATGATCCAGAAGCCCAACTGATTTTTGATGCTGAACGGGATCATTACCTCGTCATGCATGTGGGTTGGCGGGGAGAGTATCGGATCTATGGCTGTGCCATGCAACTCGATGTGATTAATGGTCAAGTCTGGATTCAACATAACAGTACTGAAATACTGATAGACCAAGAACTGAACCAGCGCGGCATTCCGCGTCAAGACATTGTATTGGGTTTTCGTGCGCCCAGCATCCGCGCTTTACTTGCTGCCATCCAGTAACTCTGCCATGACCATCACCATCCCAAAACTTACCTTTGAGCAATACCTCACCTATGCCGATGGCACCGACACCCGCTACGAACTGGTTGCCGCCGCAGTTCTCACAAATCACATCGTTCTCACCTTTCACCCGCCCCATGCCCGCCAAAGACCTCTATCACGACACCGTAAAAACTGCCCTAATCAAAGACGGGTGGACAATTACCGATGATCCGCTCTCCCTTAAAATTGGCACCCGCAATACAGCCATTGATTTGGGGGCTGAAAAACTACTTGCTGCTGAACGAGGTTCCCAGAAAATTGCAGTTGAAGTAAAAAGTTTTATCGGGGCATCTCTACTGAATGACTTGGAAAAAGCTTGGGGACAGTTTTTCCTCTATGCCAGAGCATTAGCCAAACGAGAACCCGATCGTCACCTTTACTTAGCAGTAACTCGCAACATTGCCGAAACTTTATTTATTGAGGAAGCAGGACAATTACTTCTAAATGAACCAGACTTTCGGTTACTTGTGTTTGATGACATTACACAGGAGATCTTGGCATGGAAACCACCCATTACCCTATAGAACAAACCATATCCCAGCAACCCCTTGATCAATGGCGTGATTGTTTAGAGCAAATCTTGCAAGCCTACGCAGACATTCCCTATCGCTATGGTGATGTCAAAACCTACGTTGTGGTGAGCCGCGATCGCAATCACTACATGCTGATCCACGAAGGCTGGGAAATGAACCGTCGAGTGCATGGCGTGATTGTCCATGCCGAAATTCGTGATGGCAAAATTTGGATTCATTATGATGGCCTTGAAGACGGCATCACCGATGAACTGGTTGCCGCCGGAGTTCCCAAAGACCACATCGTTCTCGCCTTCCACCCGCCCCATGTGCGTCCACATACCGGATACGCGATCGCCTAGTCCCTCAATGCCCCACTAAGGATTGTGGATTGAATAAAACCGCAAACTGTAGGGGCGGGTTTAGCAGATGAATCTGCATCCTGCGATGGATTTGACAACAAAACCCGCCCCTACACAATTCGGTGTTATTGAATTCTCATTCCTAACCAATCCATTCCATTCTGCCTCACCTCCCCATGCCACTCACCTCCGCTGACGTGCGCGACACCCTCGTTGCCGCCCTGCACCTCGACCTCGTTGGCCCCACCGCCACCGACCCCACCCACGCCACCGAAATTCTCACCCAAGCCCCATCCAAATGGTATCTGACCGGCTTCTTAGCTCCCTTTGGTGCCCCGCCAGACATTCGCTGCGACGACGATAGCGACGACGACACCCCTGAAGAAATCGGCCAGAGCGACTCTAGCGAAGACAGCCACACCCCTGACAAACCAGCCGCCCGCAAAGCTCTGTTTCCCTCCTCCATGGGGTTAAGTTTCCTGATCTCCAGCCAAACCAAAACTGTAACCGCCACCGTTAGCTGGGGAGACTACCTGCCCATCGTCCCCGACGGCTCCCCCACCTTAGAACCCGACGGCAACTCTGACTTAGAGCCAGTGGATGGGGATGAGCGGCCAGAACGTCGCCCCAAAAAGCAAAAACCCGACGCTTGGCAACGAGTCCCGCAACAGGTTGACATCCCCGTTGTCATCGAACCCAAACCCGAACCCTATGCCCTCGATATACCCGGTGGCAGTGGGTTAAATCTGGTGGTCACCTGTCGGCGGGTACGGAGCGATCGCTTCCCACCCGGCACCCAATCTGTGTCCATTTTTCTGGTCAACTATCGCACAGCCACCACGGGCGAACGGGATGCCAGCTTTGCCTTCCAAACCTGCCTCCGCCTCCACTGTGCCGAAGGGTTTGTGCCCTACGCTGATCCTCGTAGCATCAACCAGAGCGACGTGGATGAAGCCGTCGCCGCCCTGCAATACCGTCAAGACTACGAATTTGCCGTTGGTCATAATGTTTCGGCAGTTACCCATGGAGCCATGGGCGATCGCTGCACCGAAGTTTGCACCACTTGGTTGCCGACTGCGGAAGTACCCAGAGTGGCTCCGGCTGACATTCCCAATGTAAAGCTAGGCATGGAAGCCTTGGCCGATGCCCCCGACGCGGCCACCATTCGGGGGATGCTTGGCTCCTTGGTCACAGGGTATCGCGCCTGGATTGCCACCCAGCGGGCTGTGGCCGTCAACCCCCAAGCTGCTGCCGATGTGGCACGCCATTTGATGGAACAGGCCAGTCATGTCTGCGATCGCATCGCCGCAGGGCTGCAAGCATTGGACGATCCGCAGGTGCTAGAAGCATTTAAGGTGATGAATCGAGCGATCGCCACCGCCCGCCGACGGCAACTGAGTCAGGAAAACAGCCAACCGCCAGACAGTTTTGCTGCCCCCTCCTGGCGACCCTTCCAGCTTGCCTTCATCCTGCTGAATCTCGTTGGGTTAGCCAACCCCGAAGCCCGCGATCGGGAATTTGTCGATCTCCTGTTTTTCCCCACCGGTGGCGGCAAAACCGAAGCCTACCTCGGTCTGGCCGCCTTCACCCTAGTGTTGCGACGGCTCAAATATCCCGGCATTGCCTCCGCAGGGGTCAGCATTCTCATGCGCTACACCCTGCGACTCCTCACCCTCGATCAGCTAGAGCGGGCGGCACGGCTGATTTGTGCCCTAGAGCTAGAACGGCAGAAGCAACCCGACAAATTGGGCATCTGGCCATTTGAAATTGGCCTTTGGGTCGGGCAAAGTGCCACCCCCAATCGCATGGGCAAGAAAGGGGATAAAGACGAACACTCTGCCCGTTCCCGCACCCTCGACTTCAAAGCCGACAGCAAAAGTAAGCCATCCCCCATTCCCCTAGAAAAATGCCCTTGGTGCGGGGAAAAATTCAGCCCCAACTCGTTCCAACTGTTACCCAACGAGAATGAGCCGAAAAATCTCAAAGTAATGTGTGTCAATCGCGATTGTGATTTTCGCAGTCGCAATCCCCTGCCGATCTTGGCCGTGGATGAGCCAATCTACCATCGCCTGCCCTGCTTCATCA
>CAZJZR010000016.1:0-11851 GCA_964550475.1 uncultured bacterium | reverse complement strand
CCAAACCGCTAAACTCTTTGGTCGGGTCACCCACTACCAAGAGGGCGAAGGATTCTGGGGGCATGGCGACTCCACCAAATCCGGACGACCACTGCCGGGATACCTGCCACCCCCTGACCTGATTATTCAAGATGAACTCCACCTGATTTCTGGGCCACTGGGCACCATGGTGGGGTTGTATGAAACCGCGATCGATGCCCTCTGTTATCGAGACCACAACGGCAAAACCATTCGCCCCAAAGTCATTGCTTCAACGGCCACGGTGCGCCGTGCTCGGCATCAAATACAAGCCCTCTTTGGTCGCAACCACGTTGATATCTTTCCCCCTCCCGGCCCCGATCGCCACGATTCCTTCTTTGCCAAAACGGAGTTTAACCAACCGGGTCGGCTGTATGTCGGCGTAGCCGCTCAGGGGCGCAGTATGAAGGTGGTGCTGCTGCGCGTGTATTTGGCTCTGTTGGCCGCTGCCCAAAAACAATGGGATGCCGCCGGAGGGAACCGCAACAAGACTAATCCGGCTGACCCGTATATGACCCTGATGGGCTACTTCAACTCGTTGCGGGAACTGGGGGGAAGCCGTCGGATTGTCGAAGATGAAGTCAACTCGCGCCTGACCAAATACGGAGAACGCCTGCGCCGGGGTGAATTAGTCGGCCCGTTTCAGCATCGAAAAATTGATGAAGCACCGGAAGAACTCACCTCACGGGTTAGCACCAACAAGATTGCTGAAACCAAACGTCGCTTATCCCTACCGTTCCATGACAAAGATGCCGTTGATGTTGCTCTGGCCACCAACATGATCTCGGTCGGGTTAGACATTGTGCGCTTGGGATTAATGGTTGTCATGGGTCAACCCAAAACGGCGGCTGAGTATATCCAGGCCACCAGCCGCGTGGGACGAGATCCGACCAAACCCGGTCTGGTGGTAACGCTGATGAATATCCATCGACCCCGCGATCGCTCCCACTACGAACGGTTCCAGACCTGGCACAACAGCTTTTATCGGGCTGTAGAAGCCACCAGCGTTACGCCATTCTCCGCACGGGCACTTGACCGGGGGCTGGCTGGGGTCACCGTGGCTCTGGCTCGGTTAGGTGTACCCGCCATGACCACCCCCCTAGGCGCGTCCAACATTACGGAGCAACGGGCAGCGGTTGAGGCCGTGGTCGATACCATTGCTCGGCGTGCCGAAGCCCATAGCCCTGACCTCACCGATGAGACAGCCGATGCCTTACGCAGAAGTGTGCGATCGCAAGTCATCGACTTACTCGACACCTGGGAACGGCTACTCAAGCGCGATCAACGGTTGCAATACCAAAAAGAAACAGACCTGGCCACATCGCTATTGGTGGATGCCCTCGCATCTACCGCCGATCAAAAAACTGCCGACGAGCAGAAATTCAAGACACAACGCAGCTTGCGCGATGTCGAAGCCACCGTCAATTTATGGATACGTGATCCTTACACCCTGGACGATGTGGAGGTTGTCAACGAATGAGTAAGTCCAAGAAATCACAAACGAAGCCCAACGGAGAACTGCGCCAAAGTCAACTCCTGACAACATTCGGGCCAGGTTCAATGGTAGATCTGCCCACGCGATCGGTCATCATTGCTGGGTTGACGTTTTGGAAGGGTGAAAAACGCTATATCCGCGAAGAACGCCTTGCCTACAAAGTCCTCAAAACCTTACAGGATAAGTATCCTGAACTCAATGAGATTAAGCTTTTTAGTCCACCCCACCAATCCAACGAGCCGCAAGCGGCCTTCAGCGGGGTGGATGCGTTTGTCTTTCCCACTTGGTTTCTGGCTCAGATCGATCCACCGATCACGATTGACCGTAATGGCAAATCCTATCGCACCCGTCCGCTTGTTTCTTGGGGCACGGTAAAGGGGGGAGCTACCTTTGAAGGCAAGCGCGTTGCAACTGTACCAGTTCGGTTTGTCCAAGCTTGCCCCAACGGACATTTGAGCGATATTAACTGGAATGCCTTTGTCCATAACGACTTTCAATCCAAGTGTCGGGGGCCACTCTGGCTCGATGAAGCAGGGTCTGGCAATGATTTTGAAGAAATCTTCGTGCGTTGCCAGCAATGTCATGCCCTCCGCCCCCTCTCCCAAGCTAAGATCCCGAACTCGAAAGTTTTGGGAAACTGCGAAGGGCATCGTCCTTGGTTGGGGCCACGGGGTAAAGAACTCTGCCGGAGAAGCAAAATTGACTCCGAAACCGGACAACTGATCCAAACCGAACAACCGGAATACAATCGCCTACTGGTGCGATCGGCCAGCAATGCCTACTTCAGTCAGATTCTCAGTGTCATCTCCATGCCAGACCACGACGCTGAACTAAAAAAAGCAGTAGATAAGTTCTATGCCGAAGATCTTCAGTACACCGAAGATTTAACTGACGTGAACAAAGAACTGAGAAAACCAAAGTTTGCCGATCTGGTCAAGTTTGGAGCCGAAGCTGTGTGGGCAGAGATCCAACGCCGCAAAACCGATCAACCGCTCCCCGAAAAAAGCATTAAACAGGTCGAAATAGAAGCCCTATTGTCCTGTCCAGAGGAAAAAGGCAAAGAAGCCCCTACAAATAACAACATTTTTCAGGGTTACACTCGCCGACCCAGTTCGTTAGATCCCGATTGGCAACCGCTCCTCGACAAAGTTGTGCTGGTACACCGTCTCCAGGAAGTGGTTGCGCTGGTTGGGTTTACCCGATTTGAAGCGGCCATGCCTGACATTGAAGGGGAAATTGATGATCTGGAAATCGGTGTACGTCGGGCTAGTCTAGATTTTGAACCAACGTGGGTGCCTGCCATTGAAAATCTGGGTGAGGGCGTGTTCATCAGCTTCAACCCTGATTTAATCAAAACCTGGCTGACTAAACCTGCGGTTATAGAACGAGAAAAAGCCTTAGAGCGCGGTTTTCGGAAATGGTTTGAAAGTCGAGGGATTCCTACCGACAAGGGTAAGTTTCCAGGTGCCGCTTACATCATGCTGCATTCCTTGTCCCATTTACTCATTACCTCCGTCTCCCTGGATTGTGGCTATGCCTCCAGTGCCATTCGAGAACGGATTTATGCGTTTCCAGACATTGGCTATGGCATCCTCCTGCATACGGGCACGTCCGGTTCTGAAGGCACGTTAGGCGGTTTGGTGGAGGTGGGTAGACGAATCGAGTCCCATCTCAGCAAAGCATTGGCTTTGGGTCGCCTCTGCTCTAATGATCCGGTGTGTGCCCAACATCAACCTGATCATGTGCAAGAAGATCGGTTTTTACAAGGTGCTGCCTGCCATGGCTGCTTACTGATTGCTGAAACCTCCTGTGAACGGCGGAATGAATTGCTGGACAGAGCCTTGGTAACCAGTACGGTGGAGGGGTTGGGAGCAGAGTTCTTCCCAGATGATCTGTACTGATGTCACTTAACCGTTCACTCCCCCCAAGGGGAGGAACCAGCGGGCGTAGCCCGCAACTCTTTTGATTGGGGGGACTGTGAATGGTTACGATGTCACCGTTTCTCAAGTTGAGCCGTCCGGCTCTGAGTGGTTTGGCTGAAGCATTGGAAAGTGGCAGAGTGGTGTTTCCAGTCTCACCTATTACTGTTTCTGGCTATGCACCGGCAGCCTGCCTGCTAGAAATCGTTGCAGAACTGAACCAGCTTTATCAACAGGGGATGGTTGCCAACCATGTCGCCTATATCTTAAGGGTGCTGGCGGCAGAGCGAACCGAGTCCCAGGCTAAACAAGACCAGGTGGATTTGGTCTGGACTGGTCCGGAAGTACCGGGTACAGAAAGCCGGGATACCAGTATTGTGGTGCGTGAACTGTTCAACAGTGCTCACTACAGCGTACTGATTTCCAGCTTTGCGATCGACCACGGCTATAAGAGTCAGCAAATCTTCCAACCCCTTGCCCAACGCATGGATGCGGATCCCCAACTCAGTGTCCGGATGTTCCTAAATGTCAAACGGCAATATAACGATCCAACATCGGCGCAAACCCTATTACGGGAATTTTCAGAAACCTTTCGTCGCCAAGTGTGGCCAGGGCAACGCTTCCCAGAGGTATTTCATGACCCGCGATCGCTGGCCTTATCGAGCACCACCAATGCTTGTCTCCACGCCAAATGTATCGTAGTGGACGATGAACGAGTGTTGATTACATCGGCTAATTTCACCGAAGCTGCCCACCAACGCAATATCGAAGCGGGGGTATTGCTGGCCAATCCAGTTGCCGCTAGAGCCATTCGCGCTCAGTTTGAAATGTTAGTCGCGCACAATATCCTGCAACGAGTGCCCGGACTGTAGTTACAGAAGCACTGAATCCCAACGATTATCGATTGGTTCATCAAATGCGATGATTTTTAGTCACCTTGCGGATGGTCATATTCATGGACTCAATCGCATTGGTGGTATAAATTGCCTTACGAATCTCCGGGGGATAGGCAAAGAAGGGAATAATCCGTTGCCAATGAGTCAACCACGATTTGCTGATGGTGGGATAGTGCGAATCCCAGACTTGGGCAAATTCGACCAAGCGCAGTTCCGCCTCCACCTCAGTCGGAGCCGTATAAATCAATTTCAGGTTGGCCGCCACCGCTTGGCGATCTTTGTAGGAGACATAGCTCAAGGAATGACGCACCATGTGAACGATACACAGTTGCACCTGGGTTTTAGGAAACACCGCCTCAATATCCCAGCATGGCTGCCATTAAGCATGATCCAGTCCTAATGTTGGGGGTTTAAGCGTTTTTTTGCATCTGCTTGCCTGCAAATCGTTCAGTCAATAGCTTTTCAGAATCGGAACAACCCGATATACTGGGCAAAATTTTTGTGAAGGGTACCGAAAAACATCCAGTTTTCTGGCTTTGGTGCCTGATTCTGTATACGTGTTTCATCATTTCTAGCCAGTCACAACTATCACGGCAGAGGCGGTGAGCTTAACCCCACTGTCGCGATTCATCGGGTGCCCGTTATTTCTGCTGTTTTGTCATCTCGTGTTTATGACCCCAAAACTGAACCAACAACTAACGCGATACGTTGCCAATCCTGTCAAGCGGTTGTGCCTCGTGGGGGCGATCGCCTCCCTCGCCTCCCTGTCGCCCCAACTTGTCCGCGCCGAACAAGCCATGCACGGATTAGCCGCCTGGTATGGCCCCGGATTCAGTGGCAACCGCACCGCCAATGGTGAAGTCTTTGATCCCCATGGTTTAACAGCGGCTCATCGTTCCTTACCCTTCGGCACCGAGGTGCGGGTGACCAATGTGCAGAATGGTCAGTCTGTAGTGGTGCGAATTAACGATCGCCTCGGTGACCCGAATATCCTGATTGACCTATCCATGGGTGCTGCCCGCCAAATTGGCCTCACTGGCACATCGCGGGTCAAAATGGAAATTTTGGGACGTTAACCAAATTCGTAGGAGTTTGGCAACACAGGCTGATTTCCATCCGCTGGCGGTGATGTGGCATTGTCCATGACACTCAACCACACCACTCAACCGTTGTTCAATTCAGCATAGACAAGAGGATTAAGTCCTTTGCTTAAAACCCCTGATGCTCAGATTGGGATATCAGATTGGGATATCAGATTGGGATATCAGATTGGGATATCAGATTGGGACAATCTACCAAATTGATGAGAAATCGGCTGTGTTCCGGTCGGTATGCAGTTTACCATTCAGATTAGTCAACAGTAGATCGCCCGGTTCACCAGGGTTGGGACATCCATCCCCTCCACCTAACAGCATCAACCTATCCTTTAAAACCCTGAACTTGCAATGGCTGTTGGTCTAATCAAACAACTGTGGCATCTAGTTCAAGATGCCCTAGGGTTAATCCTGCACCACCCAATCCTGGGCACAAGTGTCATCCCACTGCTTCCGGATGGGCGGATTGTTTTAGTGAAACGACGAGATAACGGCCAATGGAGTTTGCCTGGAGGCATGGTCGGTTGGCGAGAGGATATTCCCACTGCCGTGCGCCGCGAGTTGAAAGAAGAAACAGGGTTGCAGTTGGTGGAGTTAGGACGGTTGGTGGGTGTCTATTCCAGCCCCGATCGCGACCCACGTTTTCATTCCATTTGTGTGGTGGTGGAAGCAAAAGTCGATGGAATGATGGCAATTCAGGATACGCTAGAGATTACTCAGATCCAGGCATTTACACTTAGTGAACTACCTCAAGACCCCCTCAGCCACGATCACGATCGCCAACTGCGGGACTATCTCCAAGGACTAACAACCCTCGCCTAACCTCTCACTGTGCCCTCTGAGAGGCTGTTTGAAAAAGCAGTTGGCAGGTTAGTTAACCATCCTCTGAAGGTTGTGGACTCATCCACTGGGCTTGATTCATATGAAACGTGTTTTATCAATACATTTAGGATGATTTTAACCCTGCGAAATTCCCGCATTAAACTGTCCCACGGTCAAATCTTCTGGCGTGAAATTGGCCAAGGACGGGCGATTGTCTTCCTCCATGGAGCATGGACAGACAGCGGCGAATGGTTACCAATCATTCAGCCATTGGGGGAGCAGTTCCACTGTTTTGCCCCCGATTTATTAGGCTTTGGTGATTCAGAACAGCCTAACAGCCACTATTCCATCCAGTTAGAAGTGGAATGCTTGGCCGAGTATTTCGATGCTCTGAAAATCCGTCAAGTGTGTTTGGTGGGGCATGGGCTGGGGGCGTGGGTTGCGGTTAGCTATGCCATCAGCCATCCCGATCACGTAGACGGTCTGGTGCTGATTGCCCCAGAAGGGGTGCAACCCGATGACTACCCTAATCCGTGGCAAATGGGTCGATGGTTAATTGCCCGTCCTCCCCTATTGGTCTGGGCGTTGCAACTGGTTTATCCGCTGATGCGGTTGTTGGGGTTGGGGGATGAAATTCAAAAATTATTGACACTGCGAAGGCAATTGCGGCGATCGCCCGTGGCCACCGAATTGCTGTGTCAACGACGATGGACAGAAATTAGAGCCGAATTAGTTGAAGAGCGATTGCCATGGCTGAAGTTACCCACCCTCGTGATGGTCAGTCCGTCTGATCAACCCAGTCAGTTGGCGATGGCGCAGACTTACGCCCAATTGTTGCCCAACGGTAAGCTGGAATGTCCAGACTCCCCAGACCCGGCTTTACTGGCTACTATGCCAACTGCGATCGCTGAGCAAATCAGCAGATTTATGCAGCATCTATAACATCCAGCCCAAAAACATCCAGCCCAAACATCCAGCCGAGCGATATCGGTCATACCCTGAATAATGACGGCTAGCTGCGATGGCGAATCGCGGCCAATCCCCAAAACCCTAAGTGGGGATCACCGATCAACCGCGCAGCGAATGGCGGATCGGACTGCTGGAAGTAGTCGAGCAGGCGATCGCCATCTCCTCCGGTGAAGACAACAGCACTCTGAGGGAACCGCTGCCACCAATCGCGGATAAACTGGTGCATCCCAGCTAACACTGTATAGACAATCCCACTGGAAATCGCCTCTGGAGTCGTTAACGCCCAGCGATCGGGTAGGGTTAACGGTAACTCCACCTGGGGTAATGCTGCCGTTTTCTGATGCAAACTGGCCAACTGACTGGCCAATCCCGGTAAAATCGCACCGCCGATCAGTTGCCGCCCAGCATCTGCACCAGTAAGAGTTAACGCCGTACCCCCATCTAGTACCAGCACAGGCCAGCCATATCGCTCTCCCGCCCCCCAAAGGGCAAGGGCGCGATCAATCCCAAAACTGGGGTAGATGTTGGCCAAGGGAACATCTGCAATGGTCACCAGCCGCACCTGTCCACACTGCTGCCCATAGGTCTGCCACATAGCCGTTTGCGGCGGCACGACAGAAGCAACCCATAACTCCGGGTTGGCAGTCTGAGGCCAACTGTTGGGACAACAGGCCATCGGTGGAGCCGTAGACTCCTCGCCGATTGGCCAATGGGGAGTGTTTACGGTCGCGATCAAGGCTGCACCATCAAATTCCGCCCAGTGCAGCCGAGAGTTACCAATCAGCAAGCCATACCATGGATGCAAACTGGGGCGAGGTGTATCCATGCCCAATTTATCGAGAGGCTGGTTTTGCCCCAGCCGGTTGGGTCCTGGAACGGGGAGTGGGTTGGGGTTTTACCTGGGTTTTGCCTGTGGTTGGTTTAGCGGTGGGCTTAACCGCAGGCTGGTTAGTGATGGGTTTTCCAGTGGTCGGGTTGGAGGCTGGGACTCTGGTTTGAGATGTACTCAGCGGGGCTAAGGGTTCGTTGGTAATCAAGGCACAGGACGATACTTTGGCCACATCACCCAACCCTTCTCCAGCCAACAAACTAGTCCAACCCTTGGCACCTGGAGTATCGGCAGTGGCGCGATCGCACCGTAACTGTGTCCACAGTGTCAGCGCATCATACCAATAACCATTGTTACTGTAGAGGGTTGCCTGTTGCGGTGGAGTGGCCTTAGCCAGTTGACCTGCGATTGCGGCATCTGGCTCAGTACGACGAATCCAACCGTCTACAATTACGTCATTTTCACGACTGTCTGGGTCGCAAACAACAGCCACGGCCCAATAGTAGTTTTGGCCAACTTTGAGGCTGACATTTTCTAACTCCTTAGGCAACTGAATGCTAAACAAACCGGATTGCCCCTTCAGTTCAATCGTGGTTTTGTAAACCAGGGTGCGCCCAGTTAAATCAGCATTGACATCATAGAGGGTAAATTCAGCTACTTCTGCCCGACTCTGAGGCATGAACCAAAAGAAACGTGGATTGGCGGCAGCAGTTAGACCCATGTTACTTTTGGGCGTGATCGCTGTCATCGGCGCAGGTTGGGTGGCTATACAACTGGCACTACGGGTGCCCCCAGCAACCCGACGACCGGGAAAGTTCGATCCCTGCCTCGATTTTGCCGTTTGCGCGACGGCAAACTCCAAAGACAAATTCAGAAAGGCGATGGAAGTCATAGCCGCGATCGCTAGGCGAGTCAATTGGCTGTTCATAAGTGACCGTTTCAGAAAAAAAGAATGGAAGGAACTATGAAATGAACTTGAACTCAGTCTGGGGGCCTGTTGACCAGATGAAAGTGAGAACTATCGGTACGCAAGGTCTGTCTTCCGGGTTGTCTGCCATCCATTTCGGGGATCAACATCGTCTGGAATCAATCAGAGCCTCAACGTTGGCTTCACTCAACCCACCTCAATCAACTTGGAGCCATTATGCCTGTTGTTGACTACAGCTTGAGTGATGGCCATTCCCATTAACCTGTGTTGTCGATCCATCACAATTAGTGATCATTTTTTACAATTTTTGTGATCAATTCACCACCAGCGATGTGATCCCCATCAATGGGTAAGTTGCCCACTGCATGAGCAGAATTGGCTATGCAATGCACAGGCAGGCAAAGCCGTGGATAAATACCATGGGCTGTGCGCTGCGACGTTCTAACCCTAAAGACCCCAACTGATGATCATAGTTCCATCATCATACTGGCAGACCAGCCCAAACAAGAAAGCCGTAATTGCCACAAACAAAAGTGGACAGGAATAAATCCTGCCCACTCAAGGTAAATCTATAAATTCAGCATCTGCAAATTCAACATTTGCAACCGTTGACAGCTAAAAACAACAGAAGAATGAGTTTAGCCACCTGCACGAGCTAGATAGGCCATCGGATTCACAGCACCTTGCCCCGCAGGGTGAACTTCAAAGTGCAAGTGAGGCCCAGTGCTATAACCAGTGCTGCCCATCTCAGAAATTTGCTGACCTTGAACGACGCGCTGCCCCTCTTGCACCAAAATCCGATTGTTGTGGGCGTAAAGGGTTAAGCTACCATCGGCGTGGCGAATTTCGACCAAGTAGCCATAGCCACCAGAGTTCCAACCAGCGGTGACGACAACACCATCTGCTGCTGCTACAACTGGAGTACCGATGGGAGCAGCAATGTCGATACCACGGTGCATACGTCCCCAACGCCAGCCAAAGCCAGAGGTGAGTACGCCACGAGTCGGCCAAATATAGCCTTCAAAACTGGTGGAGTCGGGTAAGTAACGATCCGGCGAAGCCAATGGGGGCAGATCGGGAGAAACAGCGCGACCCAACATCGATTGAATCAGCGGATCGTAAGATTCTGCACCACTGGGAGCAGCAGCCACAAGCTGACCATTACCAGATTGCAAGGAATTGGGACGAACTGAAGTGCCCAACGTGCTAGACAGAGGCCGTTCTTGCAACCGTTCTACCTGAGACCGCAAAGCTTGCAGACGCTGATCAGAGGCAAACTCAGGGTTAACCGCTTGCTGTTGGGGCAAGGGGTTAACGGCTGTTGGAGCCGGGGTTACCGTGGGCACAACCACAGAGTTGGGGGTTGGCGAAACTGGTGCCTGAACTGGAGCAACCGGAGTAGCAGCGTTAGTAGCCTGATAACGCTCTTGGAGGCGAACAATATCCTGCTTTAACCGCTGAATGTAAGGGCTAAATTGCGGCTCAGTGGGAATCGAAGGATTGATCTGAGCGGGATCTGCATAACCAGGACCAACTGGGGCGATCGCCACATTGACAGGCGCGTCAGACTTGGTGGCTTGGGGAGCCAACGAACTAGGTACTGGGAAGCTTTCGCTAGGGGTGGCATCGGGAGCAACGGTTTCCAGCAAGGGGCTGGGCACAACCGTTCTAGAAGCAACCTTGATTTCAGTTGGAGTTGGAATCGCAGCCGCAACCTGATTCACTTGAGGAATGGCGATTTCTTGACCGACAAAGATCCAGTTAGGATCGCTAATGCGGTTGACAGCCAAGATATCGGCACGAGTTAAACCATGGCGACGGGCAATTAACTCCAAGGTGTCCCCACGCTGAACTCGGTAGGTCGCCGTTGTGACAACTTTGGGAGTTTCGGAGGGAGCAATCACCCCATTCAATCCCACGGAAGCCACTTTGACATCGCTGGTCTCGGCAGTGGTAACCGTTGGCAGAGTAACGTTGGGAGTGGCAGTTACCGAGGGTGGAATGATGGTCGCCAGTTCTGACGTGGGTGATGGGCTAGGTTGCGCCATCGCATACAACGATTCAGCGTTGCGAGCCACCACAGGTGCAGATTGCACCGGAACTTGCACTCGGGGCTGGGTTACTTCAGTTGAAGCAGCAGCGGTAGTCAGTTCTGTGGATGTGGAGGCAGAAACCGACTCAGACACGGGGAGCGGCGTGCCATAGGCAATCACGCCAACAGCAGTAGATGAGCTGGATGCATCGCTATCGAGCGACTTCAGCTTAGAAATACTGGCTTGCAACTCTTGCCGCTTTTGCTGCAATTGGTTTAGAGCTGCGTCTTGCTTCGCCTTCAGCAATTGATCCGCATTACCAGGGATTTGTAGAACTTGACCCACTCGCAGGGTTGATCCGGGAGCTAGGTTGTTGGCAGCGGCGATCGCACCAGAATCAACGCTGTAAACCTGAGCAATACCCCAGAGGGTTTCACCTTCTTGAACGGTGTGGCGAATACCGGAAAATTCGGGAGTTGGGAGAGCCGCTTGCTCTTGTTTGACACCTGCACCCACCTCAGATTCGGTAGTGGCGACTTCTGCCACAGGGGAGACTGTGGTGGTAGGGGCTGCTTCAGCAGTTACCGGTTCAGCCGCCATGGCTGCGCTGTTGTGCTTCGCGAGTAGCAAGTTGGATGCGCCCATGGAAATGGCGAGACCAATCATGGCCGCAGATGTGCGGACTCGACGCTGCCGACCAGTCCCTGCAACAGAGGACTTGGCAGAAGCCGTTTCGCTTTCAGCCGCTGACGACTGCTCAACACAGTCAGGGGCAGTCCCATTTAACCAGCTCACTGGTTCATCGCCCACCAGGGGAAATGCAGGATTCGTACTCCGTGGAAATGCTC
>CAZJZR010000015.1:0-16752 GCA_964550475.1 uncultured bacterium | reverse complement strand
GATCCTCACCCTGTCGCGGTTGTACGGCATCCCCATGACCCAACCAGCGGCGATCGCGCTATTGCAGAAAATGGCCCTCAGCATGGGCGGCATCAGTGCCAGCGAACTGTTAGCCAACCTGGGACTCAGTTCCCTCAAAACCCTCTTAGGCATCTCCACCGTCACCACCGGCGGATTTGCCTTAGCTCCCTATTTGTCCGTGGCGGTGACCCAGGCAGGGGTGGCAGGCGTATCCTCCTACGCGATCGGGCAGATTACCAAGACCTTTTTAGCCAACGGAGCTACTTGGGGACCCGACGGCCCCAAAGCCGTGATCAACCGCATCCTAGACTCGTTAGATGAAAGCTCCATTCTCAGCCGCATCCGTGGCGAATTGTTGGCAAAGATTGATCTGCGGCGGACTTAGAGCTTGTCAAGCAATAACTTCAAAGAACTCACTCAGTTTCCTTTGTGCATCCTTGGTGTCTTAGTGACTTGGTGGTAAAGATGGGATTAACCACTAAGACACGAAGGCACAAAGAATTCACCAAGTTTGGTCAGAGAGCGAAAACCATGAACTTATATTTTTACAACCCGTTATCCAACTGGGACGCAAAGCTGTTGACGGCTGCTCAATCACAGAGCGGTTCCAGCACTCGTCAGGCATCACCAATTGTTATCCATCACCCAGACTGACAGACACCCGGACTCTGACAACTTTTGTTTTTGGGGGCAAGCTGTCTATTTTTAGCGATTGCCAAGTTCTTTACGGTATGTTATTTAATGAAACGTTCTGTAACCATCCTGGCTTAACAAACTCGCTTTGGATAACCCTGCCGTTAAAGCTGTTGAAGTTCCCGTTGGCAAGATGCTGACGATCGCCCTCCTGTCCCTATTGGCGATCGTGTTGGCGATCGCGTTAGTTGTCATGGGCTTGCATTGGTTAGAGTTATCCGATCCCTACATCAGAACCGTCATTTCGCTGGACGGCAACCCGGAACAGGGGCACGCCATTTTCCAAATTAACTGTGCGGGTTGCCACGGACTCAACGCTGATGGGCGAGTCGGCCCTAGTCTCCTAGGGGTTTCCGCCCGCAAGACCGAAGCTGGAATCATTCAACAAGTGATTGGCGGCAAAACCCCACCCATGCCCAAGTTTCAACCCACACCGCAAGCCATGGCGGATTTATTGTCGTATTTGCAAAGTTTGTAGCACGTTGCAGATGGATGAGGCACAGCCGATCAGCGCAAGGGGCTGACTGGACTGCGGATTGAGTCGTATAGGCGATATTTAGACGATCACAGGCGGTTAATCGCACGGGGCAAGTTGATTGCAGATCCGTTAACCGAGCAGCGAGTGACCAGCCAAGTTACTGCTTCGTCATCAACTCTCGACTATCTAGTAAAAATACTGATGTAAAGCTCTGGGTCTCCATAGAATTAATGAATGACATACAGCTTAATCAAGAATGCGATCGCGTCAGTAGATGGCGATCGCGCCATCACCTGAGTCCACATTTTCCCCAGTCCCCTCAACCCCAACCGCGCCTTTAAGGTTTCTTCATCCAATCATCTGATTTGTAAATTTTAGTTAGGTTGGTTCGATTGTAGTTCCTGTTCCGTTACTGTCCATGGCGAATAATGGTGTTGACGGCAGTTTGGCTAGCATACCGTGGGTTTGACCGGGATTTTGCGTGTTGTTTGGGTTAAGAGTGGCTTCATACCACATCTAGCTTCTGGACATAATTTTGCTGGCCATCATGGTCACCACACTGCCGCGACTGTAACTGCTGAGCGTTTTCTCGTATCCGCTACCCAGCAGTTTTCATATCCATCCAGCACAATCAACTGTAACCGTTCACATCCCCCCGTTGGAAAAGGGTCGCGGGCTACGCCCGCTGGTTCTTCCCCCTTGGGCGAGTGAACGGTTACACATCACCTCTAGGTAAACGGTTGCGTCGAGGGGTCACACCCCCTCTACCACAAGCGTCCACAAAATATAGAACTCTACTTTATAGAGGTCTGATAGTCTTATATATAGGCGTTTATCGACATAAGCGTTGATCGACTAAGCATTGACCTATTACATCGGTTCCTGAATCCCTCGCCTGACTGGCTGAATCGTGTTGTGTTTATTGTGTTTTTTTAGAACCATTGCCACAACTCCTTCTTAAAATAGGGGTAGTGGTCATTCGTTGTACACAGTTAGTCATACCCATCCAATGGCTAGTTGATGCCTAGAGCATATGGATTCTGGTGTTGTTTTCTACATATCGGCTGAATGGTTGAGTCAATCCAGATCAGGGGGACGACTGATTTTAGCCCCCAACCTCTCACACTTGTTTCGTTGTGCTTAACTAGCCCAGAGTTCAACAAGCTGGTTTAAAGACTTACATCTGGAGATTGACAATTAGGTGGCATATCTTCAAATTTTGGACGTTGAAGTGGGTAATCCTCAATGAGCTACTGCATAAACCCAACCTGCCCAAATCCAGACAATTTGGTCAATACAGAGGTCTGTCAGGCGTGTGGCTCGAAGTTACTTCTGCGCGATCGCTACCGACTCGTTGACAACTTAGGTCAAGGCGGGTTTGGGGCAACGTTTTTAGCAAAAGATGAGCAACTACCCGGTTGTCCGTCCTGTGTCATTAAACAACTGCGACCCGCCACCAGTGCCCCCCACGTCCTCGAAATGGCACGGGATCTATTTCGTCGAGAAGCTAAAACCTTAGGTAAAATCGGCAACCACCCCCAAGTCCCTCGCCTGCTCGATTACTTTGAATTGGGTAACGAGTTCTACCTGGTTCAAGAATATGTCAGTGGTCTCAACCTTCAGCAGGAAGTCAAACAAAACGGGCCATTCACAGAAGCTGGGGTGAAGCAATTTCTCAGCGAAATTTTACCCGTGTTGCAGTACATCCACAGCAACCAAGTGATCCACCGAGACATTAAACCAGCCAACTTAATCCGTCGCAGTGAAGACAAAAAGCTGGTGTTGATTGACTTTGGTGCCGTTAAAGATCAGGTGAATCCGAATGCGGCCAGTACATCAGAACAGACCGCATTGACTTCCTATGCCATTGGGACACCGGGTTATGCTCCGCCAGAACAAATGGCCATGCGTCCCGTTTATGCCAGTGACATCTACGCCCTCGGGATTACATGCATTTATTTACTCACCGCAAAATCGCCTAAGGATCTGAACTACGACCCCAAAACAGGGGAAATGCTGTGGCGGCAAAGTGTACACATCAGTGATCACTTTGCTGAAGTGCTGAAAAAAATGTTGGACATTTCCGTGCGCCACCGCTATCAAAGTGCCAATGAAGTCTTGCGAGCACTGGATTTAGAGCCATACCTGGAAAGTCTGGCGCAAGGGATGTTGAGCCAGCCTAACCCCACCGCTCAAAAAATTCCCCTCCGACGACCCGGTTTTGACGGAGATAACACGGGCAACACTGGTAATACGGGCAATTCGGCCTCCTCTGCCACCTCCAGCACCGCTCGACTAGCTGAACAAATTCGGCGGCGACGGGCAGAGGCGGGGCGATTGGGCAACACAGGTGGCACCAATGGTATTGCTGTGGGTCCCCATACCCTTGGAACGATGGGCGGTAAAAGTGGCGGGTCTGCCAATACCGCTGGCCGCCCCAAGACCCTTCAGAAAATGAGTGCGGCGGATGTGCAGTCTTATTTGCGGCAGGGCATTCGTCCAGCCGATTTCAAATACTGCGACTTAAGCCAACTGAACTTAGAGAAGCTGGACTTGGAAGGGGCAAATTTCCGGGGGGCAAAGCTGCACGGCACCAATTTGCAAAAAGCCGCTTTAGCCAGAGCACAATTCACCTATGCTGATTTGCAATCGACTGATTTACGGGGTGCGAATCTGACCAACGCCAATTTGAGTAACGCCATCCTCCGAGGGGCGAATCTCTGTGGAGCTAACTTAACGGGTGCAACCGTTTCAGAAGCTCAGTTGGCGATGGCTAAAACTAACTTTTTAACGATTAAACCGGATGGCAAACGGGGGTTAATGTAACACTGGATTAGTGTACTGGGTTAGTGTCAAAGCTGCGGTTGACTGGTGCAGCGTGCTTTGGACGCAACCAGCGACCATCATCAGATTCGGGATGCCACTTTATAACAACATAACAACCACTAAATATGCACAAATATGCAACAAAACCGTTACATCCAATGCAATTTCACATCCAATGGCAGCAAATGTAGTGGGGATAGTGGGGATCAATAACGATTGATATGTTGCGTCCCCAGATCATGACTTGGCGATCGCCTATGCCGACTGCCCTGCACTGATATTGGATATCTGAAGTGTTATACATGAATCAGAGTTAGGGGATGACGCAGGCTCCAGCAGAATCACGAATACCCTGGATTGCGAATCCCTGGATTGCGACTCTCTAGATTGCGCCTGCTGCAAGATGAATGAGTATAGGTCTTATGTAACTGTTCAGATCCCCCCAGGGAAAAAGTGTTGCCGACGCAACCCGCTTTGTCCCTGACTGACAGTGAACGGTTACGGTCTGATTGTTCCCTGTCCACAGACGATCACGCTTTCAACGCTCGGTCATGACTGGTTATATCGCCATCCGCAATCAGCCACGGACAGGCAAGGGACTTAATCCCCTTGTTCGGGAAGTTGAAACTAGGGTTGGTTGTCCCTCAGTTGGGAGTGGTATATCACATCTGCCCAGTGGGTTTGCTTCCGAATCAGAATGATTGAAATTTATCGATGAGTTGTCCGCATTTCCCTCTCGTGAGCGATTATTAATTCAAAGCTGCCTTATAGAGTTGGGTTATGCTTGTTCTGTTAGCCAGTGCAAGGTTACTATCATGCCTCCTGCAAAGATTTTAGTTGTCGATGATGACCCTGCAATTCTAAATCTTATTCAACGGTTTCTATCTAAACAAGAAAGTCAACCGGGCGAATTAAAGTATCAGGTGGAATCTGCGAAAGACAGCAAAACTGCGATGACTATTTTTGAGCAATTGAATCCTGATTTAGTCATCCTAGATGTCAACCTACCCGATGGGAATGGGTATACCCTGTGTGAAGAAATGCAAAAACGCACGGGGGTATTTGTGTTGATGTTGACCAGTCGGACGGATGCCTCCGATAAAATTAAGGGTTTTTCTAAAGGTGCCGATGATTATTTCACCAAACCGTTTGATCTAGAAGAATTAAAGTATCGGGTGGAAGCGATTCTCAAACGGCAACGAGTGATTACCACAACTGAACAACAGTGCCTCACCTACGATCGCCTCGTAATTGATCCGGTGCGGCGAGAGGTGATGTTAGATAATCAGCCTGTGGTGTTGACGGCATTGGAGTTTGATCTGTTGCACTTCTTGGCGAGCAACCCAGGGCGGGTCTGGCGGCGGGCGGAGCTAATTGAGAAAGTGTGGAAGTTTGAATACGTCGGTGACCAACGGGTGGTGGATGTCCACATTGGGCAAATTCGCAAAAAAATTGAGGTCGATCTGTCCCAACCGTCGATGATCCAAACGGTGCGGGGGGTTGGCTACAAGTTTGAAGTTGGGGCGGCTGACAGTTCAGCGTCTTAAGAGCCGCTTTAGGACGTTGATGGCCAGACTGTTGATTACCAGACCTCTGGTTGCTGAGACCGATGGTGCAGATGCCGCAAGGGGAAGGGATGCAAGGAATTGGCGTGCAATATACGCCCCGCCCCTTGGTGGACTATGGGATTGAACAAACCTTGGGACGGTTGTTGCGCGATCGCACCCTCCAACTCACCACAGATGGTCAGATTGTCTGGCCAAATTTCACGGTATTAGACCCGGCCTGTGGAGACGGGGCTTTTTTACTGGGAGCCTACGACTACTTGGTGCAGTGGTACTGTCAGCAATATGCCCAACTGCCGCATCGCCCACCCTTCACTGAGGCCGATCGCGGGCGCGTGTTAACTCGCCATCTCTACGGTGTGGAGTTTGATCCCGATGTGGTGGCGATCGCGCGTCAAAATCTGCTGAATCGGGTTCGCCAATCTACGGATACACCTGTGGCGATCGCCGATCTACCCAATCTACACACCAATATTCAAACTAATATTCAAACTAATATTCAAACTAATATTCAAACTAATATTCAAACCAAGATTCAAACCAATATCCAATCTGGCAACGCCCTAATCAGTCTAACCCCAAGCCAACAGCCCGCCGCCCCCCTCCAGCCGCCACTCTCCAGCTTCTCCTGGCAAACCCACTTCCCCCATATTCTTCAACAGGGCGGCTTCGATGTGGTGATTGGGAACCCGCCCTATGTGGGGGCAGAAGCCATGGCCACCCATTTGCCAGACTGGCGACGCTATTGCCAAATGCACTACCGCAGCGCGTCCGGTAATTGGGACTTGTTTTGCGTGTTTATTGAACAGGCGTTAAATCTGTGTCGGGTGGGGGGCTTCGTCAGTTTAGTTGTGCCCAATAAGTTGGGTTCAGCCGGATATGCGGCAACGGCGCGGCGGGTGCTGTTGGAGGGCAATCGGTTATTAGCTCTGCGGGATTATTCCCAAGTTCCGGTGTTTCCGGTGGCGGTGTACCCGCTGGTGTTTGTGGTGCAACGCGGCGTGCCCCAAGCCTGTACGTCGGTTTGTTATCAGCGGATGACGGCTCCAGAGCGCAGCAAGACGGGGCGCGATCGCCCAAGGCGAGACAGTCAGCCTGATCCCCGGATCATCCCCCAACCGGATCCGGGTACCCGTGAATGTTTGATCAGTAAATCCTTAAGCCAGTCCTGCCAACAGTTAGATTGTCAGCGGTATTTTCAGCCGCCCCACCAGCCTTGGCCGATTTTTGCTGATTTAGCTGGGCAGGAGTTGGTGATGCGATTGCAACAACGCTGGCCAACCTTGGGGGCGATCGCGGAGGTGTTGGGGGCGGCAACGGTGGCAGAAGCCTACGCCATCCAACCCTTGATTGTCGATGAGGGAACTGAGCCGAGTGAACAATGGCCCGAAGCGCAGTCCACAACTGCGCCGCTGCGCGTGGTTAATAGTGGCACTGTGGATCGGTATCGCCTGTTGTGGGGAGTCAAACCGATGCGCTATTTGGGGCAAACCTATCAATACCCAACACTGAAGCCAGTGCAGCAGGAGCAGTTACCAACGAAACGTCGCCAACAAGCCAGTACGGCCAAGCTAATTGTCGCTAGCATGACACGCCAGCTAGAGGTGGCGATGGATCGGCAGGGCGGGTGGTTAGCGGCTAAATCGACCACCATTGTGATGGTCAAAGGGGGGGTGATGGCGCAGGCGGGGACGACATCGGGGCATGATCCCGCTGTGCAGACAGAGACCACAGGGTTGGATTTGCGCTATTTACTCGCGCTGTTAAACAGTCGGTTGCTGAGTTTTTACTACACGGTGGTGTTTGGTGGCGATCGCCTCAACGGGGGCTACTTACGGATTGGCCCACCCCAATTGCGAACCCTGCCGATTGCTATACCGGGGCAATTCGGCAATCCGTCCAGCCAGCATCAACCTGATCCGCTAGAGCCGGATTGGCGATCGCGCTATGAGCAAATCATTGCGGAAGTGGAGCAGATGTTGACCTGGTACGACCAATTAGCCCAGCAGAGCGATCGCAGCCAACACGCGCGACTGCAACAGGAAATTGAGGCTGCCGATCAACGGATCGAAACGTTGGTTGCACAGGTGTATGGCTTATCCGCAGCGGACATGGCAATAGTGACTGGGACAGGCGGAACATGAGCCAAGGGAGACACAGGATGGCCAGTCATCCGGGCGATGCATCCGTTAATTCATCGGTTAATTAATCGCTTAATTAATCGGTTAAATGTTGCTCGATCAAACTCCGCACCGCATCCGGATGGACATGGCTATAGCGTTTCTTTGCAGGCATGACGGTTAAGTTGGGGCCGCGTTTGCATTGCTTCATGCAGCCCGTCATCTGGATTTGCACATACCCACGCAGTTGTCCTTGGTCGTCAATCCATTCTCCAGCTTCACCCAAATTGGCACGGAAGGCTTGACAAATCGCCTTACCGCCCTGTTTCCAGCAATCCGACTTCTGACACACGAGAATTTTCAGCTTGGGTAAGGAGTCACAGGTGGAGGTAGTTGGTGCCACTGCGGTGGCTGGAGTCGCAGCCATTGGAGTTGCTAAAAAGCCGCCACCAGTGCCCAAGGGAATGCTGTCATGGTTCAGCACTAACACCTGTTGGGCTGACAACATGAGTTCGCCATCCTCTGGCTGCACTGTTTGCTGACCGGTGACGCGAATGTAGTTGCCTGCAACCAGTTCCCGCATCAGACTGGGGCGTAATTCCTTCGGCAATTTGATCACATAGTTGGCTGCCCCAGTGCCTAAACCCAAATATTTCAGCTTTTTGCCGCCATTGCTGGTCATGCCGAGAAAATAGCCTTCGAGGATAAAGGGGGTGGGTTGCGGTTCTCGGTGGCGGTGCAGTGACGGGGCAGCACTGGGGTAGGCATCCAGAGAGAGGGAGGACGATGGTTTCATGGTGGCAGGGTGGAGGAGGAGCGATCGCGGCATGACTACCAAATCAGGCGTTGCTGAATTTAGGGATGAGCTAAGAGTTGGATGAATTGAAACGAAGTTTCAATTCATCCTGCTATTCAGCAACACCCCAAATCAATACCGCAACAATATTGAGAATTATATTCAATAAGTATAGGCAATAAGTTGGAGTCCGTAAAGGCGCGATCGCGCGTGATGGAGGAGCGATCTCCAGCCTCTATCGCTGAATTGTGGCAATTTTCACAGGATTTACAGCCTACTGAAGCATTTGCAACCGGGATTCTATCCTGCCAGGCTGGGACTTCATTGAGGAAAGCAATTGCAAGTTTCTAGCAATGAAACCTAGTAGATCGAAAAGGTTGTTGTGGAGACTCCACAACAACCCTCAAACTAACAAGAGATGTCTATGTTTTCGATCTGCTGAACCTGGCGATTTGGGTACAGTCAGAGCTTGGTGACTAATCTTCGCGCTAGAAGCTTGAGCGCAAACCGTTGCCATGTCAGCGTTTACAGCCCCCAGGAAAGTGAACGTTGACGTGACCATTCACAACTTTTCCACATTCTTCATGAATAATCCCAAATAAATAGCAGACATCCATTCAAGTTGGGTTACTATGCGACATCCTCGCAATCACCGTTGATGCAGTCGCTAGGGATACAGGGTCATCGGAGAGAGCATAGCGATCGGTTGCAGCACAACAGATTGCATCAGTTAGTTTGACTAACTCATCTAGATTGACCAACTAATAGACCTCTTGTAATAGACCTCTTGCAAATGAGGTTCTACACCGCCAATCCTCGCCCACCCTACGGGAAGAGCGAAGCTCTACATCCCCCGCCCCCTTCTCCCAAATTTGGGAGAGGGCTTTAGGGGGAGGGCGAAGATCTTGGCAACCCAACAATTGACTTTCATGCAATGTGCAAGAGGTCTAATCTAGTTTGACTCACTAATCCGACTTTAGAGGCTGTTTGAAAAGGTGGCTCGTGGAGCGTTACAGCTAGTTTTTAGGGTTAATTACTCCGGAATTTACCCTAAAACCACAAGTTAACAGAGCACTAGGAGGCTGATGTTTCGTGCGTGGCGTACACGAAACATCAACCTTTAAAACACCCTCTTAGGCTCATATTCCATCTGCATCATTGCACCTGAATGAATGAAGTTACTAATTGAGGGACTGACTGAGGCACGGAATTTTTTACCGAATCGCCTGAAAGTGTTGCTGCGCCAACCGAATCGCCTGTCGATCTATTGGGTGCTGACAATTCCCTTTGTGGTGCAGGTGGTGGGGATTGTTGGATTAGTGGGGTATTTGTCCTATCGCAGTGGCCAAGACGCGACTCAAGATTTGGCCAACCAACTGTTGCAACAAACATCGGCACGGGTCAGCGATCGCCTCACCAGCTACCTGAAGTTGCCCGAAGAAGTCATCACCACGAATGATGTGGCACTGCAACAGCAAACGCTCAGTCTGAACCAGTTGGAACAATTGCGGCGGCAGTTTTGGTTGCAAATACAGGTGAACCGAACCTTAGTGAGTGTCGGGTTCGCGAATGACGCAGGGATGTCGATTAGTTATATGCGGATTCATTCCAGCGTGTTGCAACGGTTAGCCGAGCAACTCAGCAAAAGCCCAATCCCCTTGGGCACCATTCTCTTTCAAATCAGCCAGAACCAAACACGGCGATATTTTCAGGTCGATCGCAACGGTAACCCGGTGCGGATGGTTTATTCGATGCACGATCAAGTAACAAAATTACGGTGGTATCAAGCCGCCAAAAGCATGAGGAAACGGGGTTGGACACCGGTCTCCCTTGCCCATGTCCTGCCATTGTTGCAAACCGTGATGATTGCCCCCATCTACAGTGCGACAGGACAATTCCAGGGCGTGTTTACATCCAGCTATCCGTTACCGGAAATTAGTACGTTTCTGCAAGAGCTGAAGTTTTCCGCTCAGGGACAGGTGTTTGTGATTGAGCGATCGGGTGAGTTAGTGGCAACTTCAGTTCCGGCAGAGGCGGATGGAACTGTCACAATTGGCAACCAAGTCAGTCGGTTGTCTGCCCTCAACAGCCAAGATCGGCGAACGCGAGAGGTGACGAAGCAAATCATTCAAAAACTCGGCCATTTTACGCACTTAACGGCTCCCACCCAATTGCAATTAATGGTGGCGGGAGAATTGTTATTTGTGCAGATCACGCCCTACACCACTCAGCCCGGCTTGGAATGGTACGTGGTCACGGTGATACCATCGTCGGATTTCATGACCGAAATTCGGGCGAATGGTTATCGCACGGCGGGGTTATGCGGGCTGGCGTTGGTGGGTTCTGTGGGCGTGGGGCTGTGGACGGCACGACGGTTGACGCGATCGCTGGGCTACCTATCACAGGTCAGCCAGTCAGTCGCCACGGGCAACTTAACTCAAACATTGCCCTCCAGTCGGATTGTGGAATTGCACGGCTTAACCGAGGCATTTGGCCAGATGGTGGCTGATTTAGAAGCCGCCAACCAGTTGTGCCAAACCTATGCCGATGATTTGCAACGGCAGGTGATTGCCCAAACGGCGTTGCTGAATGA
The DNA here is from genome assembly GCA_964550475.1 of uncultured bacterium. GTDB lineage: Bacteria > Cyanobacteriota > Cyanobacteriia > CAIUCS01 > CAIUCS01 > CAIUCS01. The sequence continues at coordinate 5,660 of CAZJZR010000015.1, read as the reverse complement.
AGCCCAACGGATTGCCAAATTGGGCAGTTGGTCATGGGATTTGACGACAAATGTGCAGGTGTGGTCGCCACAAATGTATGAATTGATGGGGTTAAATCCGGCGGACTATACCACGCCCCCAGATGTGGCAGTGGCGAACCAACACATCCATCCTGAGGATCGGGAACGGGTAATTGGGATTCTTCGATCGGCGATCGCCCAAGGCAGCCCCTACACGATTGAATTTCGCTTTCTCCATCCAGATGGGCGGTTAATTGATGTCAGTTCCACCGGGCTATTTGACCGTGATCCAGACGGACGGATCACCCGATTTTGGGGCATCGCCCAAGACATCACCGATCGCAAACAAACCGAAATCAAACTGATGCGCCAACAGGCCATGCTAGAGGCCATGAGTGAACAAGGGCGGATTGGGGCGTGGGAATTGGATGTTGTCAACCAAAAGCTGTATTGGTCAGCCATGACCAAAGCGATTCACGCAGTCGCCCCGGATTATGAACCGGATCTGCAAACGGGGATTAACTTTTATAAGCAGGGGCGCAGTCGGATGGCGATCGCCCAGGCCATCACCGCCGCCATCAACCATGGCACGCCCTGGAGTTTAGAACTGGAGTTGGTGACAGCGACTGGGAAAGAGATTTGGGTCGTCGCCACGGGGCAAGCGGAATTTCACAACGGCTCATGCATCCGTCTGTTTGGTTCATTCCAAGATATTTCCGCCCGCAAGGCTGCCGAGCAAGCAGTGATTGAGGCCAAAGAACGAGCCGAAGCCGCCAACCAGGCCAAAAGTACCTTCCTGGCCAACATGAGCCACGAACTCCGCACGCCATTGAATGTGATTTTGGGGTTCTCCCAAGTTCTAAAACAGGATCGCAGCCTCAGCCCCAGCCAGCACACCAACCTCAGTACCATTTACAACAGCGGCACCCACCTGCTCAATCTGATTAACGACATCCTCGATTTGTCCAAAATCGAAGCCAATCGACTGGTGCTAGAACCAGAACCTTGCAACGTACTGAAGTTGCTGGACGATTTATACACCATGTTCGTACAGCGCGCCCAGCAAAAAGAGTTGGCACTGGAGATTACCCACAGTCAACTACCTGCCTCCGTCTTGGTGGATAGCCGTAAACTGCAACAGATCCTCGTGAATCTGTTGGGCAACGCGATTAAATTCACCCAACAGGGTCAAGTCAGCCTGCGGGTGAGCGTATGGCAGGAAGAGGAGCAGGACGGGAGGGGAATTGGTGCAGGCAAGGACGGGAGGGACGATGGCACCGCCAAGACAATAACGCAGATCCTAGCCGCTGCATCGCCGACCGCATCGCCCGCATCCTCCCCCCCCATCTCCCTCTACTTTCAAGTCAATGACACAGGGTGCGGTATTGCGCCAGAGGAGTTGCCGTTAATCTTTGATCCGTTTGTCCAAGCAGCAGCAGGTCGCACTAGCCAGGGCGGTACAGGGTTGGGGTTGGCCATTAGTAGCAAGCTGGTGCAGTTGATGGGCAGTCAGTTGACTGTTCAGAGCACCTTGGGGCAAGGGAGTAGTTTTGCATTTGTGATTTCTGTCCCCGTGCTGCAAGCGGCAGAGCCAGACAGCCATCAACCCACACGGCGGATTGTGGGAATCGCGCCCTTCCAACCCCGTTATCGGATTTTGATTGTCGATGATCAACCGGAAAATCGGCAATTGCTCGTCCAACTGCTGCAACCGTTGGGGTTGGAACTCCGAGAAGCTGTTAACGGTACAGAGGCTCTGACCCAGTGGCAAACCTGGCACCCCCACTTGATCTGGATGGACTTGCGAATGCCGGAAATGGACGGCTACGAGACCACACGACGGATTCGGGAGTGGGGCGGTGAGTGTGAAAGTGGGTGGGTGAGTGGGTGTGAGCGTGAGGGGATGGATGCGAGTGAACGCGAGATTGACGGAATCCATCTGACTCCCCCAACTCCCCCAACTTCCCCACTTTCCCCACCCACCCACTCACTCACTCCCCCACCCACCCACTCCCCAACTCCCCCACCCACCCACCCACCCACTCCCATCATCATTGCCCTCACCGCCCAAGCCTTGCCGGACGATCGCGAGCAGGCGATTGCAGTGGGGTGTAATGATTACTTAGCCAAACCATTTCATGTGGATGCGTTATATGGCAAATTGGCCAAACATTTGAACTTGAAGTACATCTACGCGAATGAGTCACTGGGCGCAACGCCGTCAGATAGGCAAAAGCTACGACCAGCCAGTCTCGGTGTCATGCCCCATGGCTGGATTGTTAAACTGCATAATATGGCCATTTTCTGTAATGACAGAGCGGTGATGGAGTTATTGCAGGATGTCCCGGATGAATTCTCTGATATGCAGGAAAAGTTAGCAAAATTGGCCTATGAATTTGATTTTGAACAAATTCTTAACTTAACCCAACCCTATTTAGATGAAACGTTGTTAGGCTGCGATCGCCAACCGATTGACCAACCGATTGACCAACCAATAAATCAACCAATAAATCAACCAATAAACCAATAAACCAACTGATGGACGGGGGTTAATCCCGGATGACCGATCCGCAATTGATTAATTGATTAACTAGCCATTTAGATACTTCAACTCATAATGCATTCATGAAATCCACTCTGCGGCTGTTGCGACGATTACAACAAAAACTTAATTGGTTTAATGTACCTGTTCACATTCCCCTAGGGAAAACGTGTTGTGAGCGCAGCCCACTTGTTCCTGCGCTGACGGAGCGTGAACGGTTAGGCTTGAATCAGCAATCGTCTGAGTCTACCGATTGGACGGTTGCTGACAGGTCGCCGGAGGGGGGTGCAGTAGCTGAACAGAGAGAGGCAGGATCAGACCCAAGCGAGGACAAGCCTGGAAGGAAAAGCATGAAAGTGCCCATGTATGTGGTGCTCACCATTCCTGTGCTGGTTCAGGTGGTGAGTGTGGTGGGCTTGGTGGGGTATTTCTCCTATCGCAGCGGTCAACAGGTGATCCAAGACTTGGCTGAAGACCTGACCACGAAGGTGGGGCAACAGGTGAGCCAGGAGTTGGGGCATTATTTACAGGTTGCTCAGGACACCAACCAACAGCATGTCGCCGCGATCGCCGCTGGGGTGATTGACGTGAACCAGTTGGATCAACTGCACCGCTATTTCATCCTGAGACATCAATATAATGACCACGTAACCACACTATTATTTGGCACACCCCAGGGCGATTTACGAGTCAGTCATCGGGTCAACCCTAGAGATTTTGGCGTTACAACGCAGTTGCGACCCAATGAAATCCCCTTTGAAGCGGCAATTTCTAAACCGGATCATCCTGCCATTAATCGCACCTATGGAATTACAAAAACAGGTGGAATTGGGCGTTATTTAGAAACCGTTAACAACATTGATGTGCGCGATCGCCCATGGTATCGCCAAGCAGTTAAAACCCGACGACCGGGGTGGACTCAACCCTATCAACTCGGCGCGACCAATATTTTAACCATTAATGCCTATAGCCCAGTTTACGACCAGTCCCAAAAATTACTAGGTGTCTTTGCTGTCAACCTGAGCCTCAACCAACTAAATGACTTTTTGGTGAAATTAAAGCCCTCTAAAACGGGCAAAGTGTTGCTGATGGAGAGCAATGGATTAGTCATTGCTAACTCCATGAATCAACCCAACTATCAAGTCATGGGTCAGCCAAATTTACAGGGCATCAAGCAACCGGGGACGCTACGGTTTTCTCGGCTCTCGATCCAACAAATCAATGATCCGGTTATTCAACAAATTTATCCAAAATTACAAGCCGAGATCTCCAACTGGTCAACCTTAAATTCATCTCGAACACTCACATTAGAAACGCAAGGCGATCGCTATTTTGTTAATCTTTCGCCTTACAGCAATGCCGATGGTCTGAATTGGGTGATTGTGTCGATCATTCCAGAAGCCGATTTTACGGCGCAAATTCAACATAATTTGTTAGTTACAGGCTTATTGTGTGCGGGGGCATTGGTCTTGGCCGTTGGCTCCGGGCTATTGATCAGCCAACGCTTAACCCGACAGATCTGGCGGATGCGCCAAACAGCATTGGCGATCGCCAACCAAGATTTGGATCAACGCTTATCCACCACGAGCAATATTGAAGAATTAGATGATTTAGCCCAATCGTTTAACCAAATGGCGGATCGGCTCAAACGATCCTTGGACTTAATTCAAATTGCCTTAACCGAATCGGAAGAGAAATTTACCACCATTTTCCGCACCAGTCCCGACCCCATCGCCATCACTACCCTAGTCGAAGGTCGAGTTTTGGAGGTGAACAATCGCACTTTAGAAGTGTTGGGCTATCAGCGGGAGGACATCATTGGCCGCACCACGCTGGAGATTGGATTTTGGACGGATTTGCGCGATCGCGAAACCATGCGCCAGCAGTTGATCGAACATGGCCGCGCCCTCAACCTAGAAGTGTCTGCCCAGCATCAATCCGGTCGGGTGCTAACGGTTGCCATGTCTGCCGAGTTGTGCCACCTACAAGGCCAAGAGGTGGTGATTAGTGTGCTGCGGGACATCACCGATCGCAAACAAGCCGAAGCGACGCTGCAAGCCCGTGAAACCCAATTCCGCCTGCTGACGGAAAACGTCCCCGGTACGGTCTACCGCTATATCACCTATGCCGATGGCCGCGATGCCTTCACCTATGTGGGTCCCCATTGTCAAGATGTGTTTGAGGTGGAGCCAGATTTGGTGCTGCAAACGTCCAGTACACTCTGGCAATTGATTCATCCCGATGATGTGCGTGCGTTTCAAGCCTCGATTACCCAAGCCATCGCTCATAACTTATCCCAGTGGAGTAGTGAGCATCGGATCATCACGACGAATGGACGATTGAAATGGATTCGTTGTATCGCTACACCTACCCGGTTGAACAGTGGCGATATCGTCTGGGATGGCTTTGCCGAAGATATCACCGATCGCAAATTGGCGGAACTTGCCTTACACAGTTCTCAACAGCAACTCGCGGACGTGTTGGATAGCACGATCGCCGGGATTGTCAAACTGCGGTTTTATCCCGACACCTCAATGGTGTATGACTACGTTTCGCCCCACTGTCGGCAAATCTTTGGCTACAGTGTGCCGGAGTTAGTTGCCGATCAGAATTTGTGGCGATCGCGCGTTCAGGCTGACGATTGGCAAACGGTGGTTTTGCCCACCTTTGAGGCCGTGATGCAGCAACAGGAGGGAACCCACACCTATGTGATGGAATATCGGTTCCATCGCAACGATGACAGCATCACTTGGGTGTTGGCGCAGTGCTGCGTGACGACAAATACCGTGGGCGGCTACTGGAACGCCACCGTTGTCCATACAGACATTAGCGATCGCAAACTGGCGGAGGAACAACTGAAGGCAGAGCGAGATCTCCGCCAAGCCATTGAAGAGGCGATCGTCGAAGGCATCGCCATGGTTGACCTGAACGGACGGCAAAGTTATGTCAATCCGGCCTTTTGTCGCATGGTTGGGTGGTCAGCCGAAGAATTGCTGGGCGCGACGGTGCCGTTTGTCTACTGGCCACCGGAAGAACTGGAGCACATTACCACCAGCCTGAACAACTGCCTCAACGGCCAACGTCCCCCCAACGGCTTAGAACTGCGATTTATGCGCCG
>CAZJZR010000014.1:4533-16886 GCA_964550475.1 uncultured bacterium | reverse complement strand
GTCGAGGCCGTTGGCATATTGGCAATGGGGATGGTGGTGCCGTAGCGGGCTGTGGCGGAGTCGGGTTAGGGGCGCGGGCGATGGGTTGGGTTGCCGTCTGCACTGCCACGCCATCCGGATTCAAGCTCATGGTTCTTGTCGAGAATGATTATCATTCCCTAATTCTACTGCATGAGTTCCTGGATGAATCAATAAACCAGGCTAAAGCTGGCATCTGGACAGTTACCTCGCAGTTAAAAAAAAGTATCCAATTTAAAAAAAGTGTCGTTGATGTCTAAGCCTAAACATCAACGACCAAATTTGATTAAGAGAACATTTATGAAAGACAGCGATCGCCCCAAGGAATGGAAAACGGAAACCCTCACCAACCGTTTACCATCTCCTGTGTTGGCTAGCTCTAAGCCTTGGCAGCTTGACGACGGCGATTCACCAACAGACCAGTGCCCATGAAGGCTAATCCAGCCAGTACACCTGGCTCAGGCACATCCGCCACATTAGCCGCTTGCCCAATAATCTTGAAGTCAGGGCCATTGTAGCTGGTCAAGCTCGTCACCTGAATGCCACGAATTGGGCCAGACACCCCTAAATCAGCAAGGCTGATCCCAATCGAACCCACTCGCTGGGCATCAGCAATTTCTAGGGTGTTGATGCTGAAGCCTGCCCACTTCCACTTAGTAGCGGTGGTGCTATCCAGAACAATCTTATTACCAATCAATTGGGTATTCTGATCACCACCCAACGCTTGGATGCCAAGACGGCTATTCAAACCCCGTTCCCAGATAAACAAGTTAGACACAGCTTGGTTGAAATACAGGTTCATTGTGAACGTACCTGTATCTTCAGTATCAATGATGTTATTCAGGTTCAAGTTGCCTAGGCTGGCAACAACACTGGCATTAGTTGCTGCTTCTAACTTCATACCAGTTGCGGTATCGCCTCGATCAGAACTTGCAGCACCCGTATTACCGCCTCTCCACAGGTCATTGTACAGAATATTAGCCGAGGACACTAAGGCAAAATCCGTAACTGTATTACCACCGTAACTCACAGAATTCAAAAAAATGTTACTTGTGCTTGTGTAGCCTGGATCTAAGTTAGTGGTGAAGCTAAAGGCTTGTGCTGATGTAGCGGTAGCAGCAAGACTGGCCAGAACGACTCCAACTCCCTTCACAATATTACTTAAATTCATGGTGGTGATTCTCCGCTTAGTGAGGCTTTTCGAGATGTTTCGGAACCTGTGTTATCCCAGGGGGCTTATCTATCCTCAGAATATTCGCTCAGTTGGCAAAGTGCAAGCATTTTTACCAGACTTTGCACAGTCTTTAAATAAGAGCGAGGGAAGTGTGAAAAGAGCGAGGGAAGTGTGAACTTGAATTAAACGAAACTGGTCGTCAGAGATCATGTAGCCGTAAATTACGGTGTTAGAACTACGGCCTTGGAAGCAGAAACACAAGTCTAAGGGATTAGATTAGACCGAACTCTAGGGGGTTGTCTCTGTTGAAACTACTGACGATCGCTCAACCATTGGACTTGACCGCCAGTTGTTCGGTAATCGCCTGCCATCATTCAATGCTAAATCTCGTCAACCCATCTTGTTTCTGCATCAGCAAGCGTGGCACAACGCGAGTGGCAGCCCGTAAGCGGCGATCACCGATCCCATCTCCACCCCCTGGCACCTGTCCCGCCTCCATTATCGGTAGCAGGTCTTCGGTAAAGGCGATCGCGCCTTCAAAGTCAATGGCATCAGGCATTTCAATGTGAATTGGCATCAGACCCATTTTCACTATCCAAGGTCAATCCACGATAGGGGTGCTCTATCGCAAAACATAGATTGATGCTCTTGAGTTCTACAGTATCCCCTGCCTGATAGTTAATAATCACCCACTCCCCCGTTGATTTTTTGTGATACAAGTCCATTTCGATGCTGGTGGAACTGACTAACAGATAGTCAACCAACATTGGATTTTGGCGATACAGGCGGAACTTGCCGCCGCGTTCGTGCAACGTCTCCGCCGGAGAATCGTAGGCTTCGGTGCTGGCGGAGAGGACTTCGACAATCAGGCAGGGGTAGGTGATGTATTGGGTTGTGGTTTTGTCGCGATCGTCGCAGGTGACGCTGGCATCGGGGTAGGTGTAGTTATTGGTACCAACGATGTTGACCCGCAGGTCGGAGTTGCCTGTTTCGCAAGGGCGATTGTCGAGATGATTTGAGAAGAGGGTGGTGAGGCGAACAGCGATGCGGCTATGGTTGACGCTGCCACTCCCCATGGCATAAACCTGTCCATCGATTAGTTCATACTTTTCCAGTTGTTGCTCTTCCCACGCAAAGTATGCTTCGGGGGTGAGGATAGGAAGATTTTCCTTGGCTGCGACCATTGGTGGGACTGCGGGATAAGAGATGCTTTTATTCTATGCCCCATGTCCTATAGCTGAGTTGTGTGTTGAGTTGGGCGATCTAGCAAGGTTCTGCAATGCATACACCACCACAAGTCAAGTAAGCGGATGTAGAATTGGGGCGAATCCTATTAACTAAGTTATATAAATAGAGTGGTTCAGGGGAAAATTGTCACCGTTCCACCAGAATTTAGGGCTAATTCTACTTTTTGGGTGTTACCGATAGTATGATGCTATTCTGATTAAAAAAACTATATAAGTATAGATAACTTGTAACTATTCATACCTGTAGTTAGACAATGATCATTAGTCAACCAAAACACAGATATAAGCCAACTGTCCTAGATTTATTTTGTGGTGCAGGGGGAATGAGTTTAGGTTTTCAAAACGCTGGTTGTCATATCTTGGCTGGCATTGATAATAATCCTCATGCAGTTACAACTCATCACACCAATTTTAAGGATTCTACTTTTAAGCTTCCGCCGATAGATATTACTGAATTAAACTTTCAAACACTCCCTCTCCAATCAGGAGATATAGACATTCTAATTGGTGCCCCTCCTTGTCAGGTATTTTCCCGTGTTGGAATTGGGAAGATGAGATCTTTGGATCGAGACGTAGATCAAGATTACAGGAATTTTTTATATAAACATTTTGTGGAAGCGATTGATCATTTTAAGCCTTTATGTTTCGTCATGGAAAATGTTGACTACCTATCAAGAAAACCAATTTTTAGCACTATCCTAGATGATCTTCGTTTGGGACTAATAAGAAAGCATTCATCCTACCCTGGATACAGGGTATATCATCAAGTTCTAACAGCTTCTGAATATGGTGTACCTCAAGTTAGGAAACGGCTTTTTATTGTTGGAGTTCGTCAAGATATAAATGTTCGCTATAGGTTTCCTCTACCTTCTACCCTGACCCCTTATTCAGTTAGAGATGCAATCAGCGATCTGATTCCACTTACTCCACCCTATATTCCTTTGAGAGATAAAATCAGTGGACCTAAACAAACCGACTTTAAAAAACCCTATCGATGTTTACCTGAATCTGAGTATCAGAGAATAATGCGACGCGGTAATGACAGTCATGATGGTTTGGATTATGTAATGAATCATATCTGTCGTGCTCACAATCCAATAGATATAATTTGTTTTGCCATGTTGGGACAAGGTAAGAAATACATGGACTTACCAGAATTTATGCGTCGGTATAGCTGGGAAAGCTTTGACGATAAATATAAGCGGCTTTCCTGGAATAAGCCCTCTTGGACACTAACAGCACATATGCGAAAGGATTGCTTAGCCTACATTCATCCTGAACAAAACCGAAGTATTTCTGTTCGAGAAGCAGCACGCTTACAAAGTTTTCCTGACAACTTTATTTTTGATGCACCTATGACAAGAATGTTTGAACTAGTAGGTAACTCAGTTCCTCCATTACTAGCAGAGGCTGTTGCGAAAACCGTTGTAAAACTGGTACTACGTTGGAAATCCTCAGAAAATCTATCTCAAGAAAATAATGACGATATCGGTCAAAAGATGGTTGAAGATTGCCAACTTAGTTTCATCTAGATTGCAATGACAGATGAAAAATTTAATAAAGCATCAACACATTGATTGATGATTTGAACTTCTGAATCACGCAAAATAATTCCTAATTCATAATTCTGTCGCATCCCACGCATACTTAAGTTTGCTGAACCAACCAGTGCGATTGCTCTGTCAACAACAACTAGTTTTGCGTGTAGTTCTTCATTGTCATTTTTAAAGTCATAAACTTTACAATAAGAATAAGAGGATTTAAGCTTTAAGAAATAAGTTTGTATATCTTTAGGTTGCTCTTCAAATCGATTGATGATTACAGTTAGCTTTACTCCACGTTGCAAGCATCTTTCAAACTCACTCAAGATTTCATTGGCTCCACTGGATATTGAATAAGCGCATAAAAATACTTCTTGGTTAGCACTTTGAAGCATGTCTCTGAGTGCTGATTGTACAGAACGAACTCCTGTACCCATCCAAGCTAAACCAGTAACAACAGTATTAACTGTCATGGTAAGTTCTCAACTAATAATTTTCTGTCTAGCAAGATATTTCGATGTTCACAAGATGTTTCAGATATAAATTGGCAAGCATAACAAGCAGATCCATTAACACGATCCTCACGAAAGTTCTCTTCAATGCAAATTGGATCATTTGAACAAGCATCAATATTTCGCAAAGCTACTTGCAAGATCCTTTCAAAATGAGGAACTAACCCTATCAATCCGCCCAAGGTACCGTCGCCTCCTGATTGAGCGGTGTATAAAAGTAGTCCTCCTGTTGTTTTGCCATGTTCTGTAACACAATAAACTCTTTCCCTAATTGCAGATGATGAATATCCAGAATCAACTGACAAAGCAGTGATCAGTCGATGACTTAGAGTGTGCCACCAGACAAACACTGGATGTAAAAAATGTTGTTGTTCAGAACCGAGCATTGTTCGGATCTTGCTATGACCAGTTTGAGAATGCAAAGCTTGTATCCAGTTATCTTTAGCTTCTCCATTTAATGGAAAATGTTCAGAAACCGCCTCTGTAGCTGGATTTTCAGTAGTCACAAAATCCAAGAAAATTCCTTCTCCAAATAATTCAACACCCGGATGCCAACCTATTGTTTCGTCAGATGGATGATATTCAACTGGAACTAATTTAATTTCTTCATTGTCGCTAGTGCTAATTGGTCGAGTATAGCCGATCTGAACCATAACAACTCGTAGACGACTAAGCGGGGTTACTCGTAAGAATCTACCAGAGTTGCACTTGATAGTCCTAACATTTTCCAAATACACCTCAAATTGATTGGGACCGCCTGGTTTATCAGCACGTTGGGGCGGTGCACCATAACGAGCGGCATTTCTGAGGCTATTAAACTCTTCCTCACGTAAAGTTGCTTCAGTTGCTTCACGAGGTTTGGTTTGTTCATCTAAAACGTCATTAATAGCTGTTAACAACTCTCCTTCATTATATTTTTTAATGGTTTCACAAGTTGTCGGATCAAGTAATCGTCTAGACACTAAAGTATCCAAAACTTGAACAACTTGATGTTTGGATTCAATAGTAATAGGGAGGGCGGCAAGAATTGCTCGACTTTGTAGGAGACGATGTAATGCTGTATCCAGTGGAGGAATCGTCAACGCGGAACGAAGTTCCGACACTCTTAAGTTGGCGGCACCACGTTGAATGATTTTAGCTTGCTGCTGGCATCCAACTGGATCTTCTCTACGTTCTGGAAACCTGCCAGAACATTGGAAATTTCTGGAATAGGCAGATCCAAAGTTCTCATATGCTCCACAATTGGGACAGGTAATTTGAATGTTTCTGAGTGCACCGCCTCCACCCTCCCATCGGTAGTAAGATGCCGGTTGACATCCAGGTTTATGTCTCATTAGGGAACGCCACGGCACCTCACTCAAATGTCCGTGAGGACAGGCGACTACAAATCTCACAGCCTCTTCACGCGCCCGCTCCCAGGCTTTACCAGGAGATTCCCACTGCCCACAGGTTGGGCATCCAATTCTGGAACCATATCTGGATAATTGATATAGAATGCCATGGCGTGTACACAACGACCAAGTCGGAAAGTGAAATGTTCGATAAATAACTGTATTTTCCGGTTGTCCCAGATCAGCATTAGAGGGAATACAGAAAATTTTGTTCCCGTTCAGCAGAGTCTGAGAAAGCCTAACATCCCTAATTTCAAAGTTATCAGGACGACGATCATCATTAAATAATGTTGATTGACCGGGTGAAGCAATCACAACAGGCCCATCTGGAGTTTCCAGAATGCTACCAGGACCGAAAGTAGTAATGTATTGGGAAGGACGTAGAGATTGACCTTTTGCCATAGATTAATTGCCCTGACTAGGTTGATTTTGTTGGTTATTCGATATGGAACCAAAACGAGTCATCGATTCTACTTCGCGCAACGAAGAAGGTGCGTTACGGAAAACAACAGTGAGATCTTGTTGTTGGTGCTGTTCATCGCCTAGGACAACTGGGGTTGTGGGTCTATCACTGATTGCATATTCCTCATAAACCAGTGAAGGTTCTTTGTCTGCGGCTCTTTCCCAACGATCGAAGCCCGCTCTGACTTCTCGATCCACCTGATCTTGTGGTGGTCGTCGGGTGGAAAGCTGAATTTGAGATCGCCGCGTAACTAACTCTCGAATTGCCTCTAGTTCTCTGGATTCACGAGCTGTTCTCATATAAGGTGCATTTGACTTTGCTACCCATTCAGGAGCCACTGGAACCCCCTGAATCGTCTGCCCTTGGCGCAATAGTGCAACGGCAACAGGTCCCATCCCGCGTTCTCTGGCTCTTGCTGCAAAGGGGGTAACGGTAATTGGCTCAACGTACCGATAAATGGCTCGATGATAACCAGTAAAAAACTCATAATGGTCAAGGTCGCGGGGGCGACTGGCTCTGAAGAAAGCCACTACCATTCCGCCTTTACGCCGTCCAACCCGGCCTGTTGCCTGAATATAGGATGCTGTAGTTTTAGGTTGTCCATTGACTACCATCAACCCTAGGCGATCAATGTCCACACCCGTTCCAAACATAGAGGTGCTGAGGACAATATCTCTTGCTTCAGGCAAAGGTTTCTCCAAGCTACTCAATAGCCCAGGAAGTTCTGTTGAGTCCATCCGGCTTGATAGTTCAATTGCTTCTTCGAGCGATCGCCCAGTATTCTCTATCAAATCTGCATTGTGTCTGAGCCGTTCAGGAATGTCCTGACGATAAAGAGTTAATGCACCAGCCAGTTCCCGAATAGCATTAAAGTAGCCTACCAGCGTCCAGAAAGGGTCACAGTCATCATCACTGTATCCAGATCTTCTCAGTTGATCAATACGCTGCAAGAGAGATGAGTAGATGCGAACGATCGGTGTCTGGGCACCTTTTCCGGGGGCGCAGACAGCCACATAAAGCCTGCCACTTGAATGTTGATCGTTTTCATCTGCTTCAGTTGGATGAACCCTATCGGCGGTTAACGCAAAGAAATTATCGGTTGCTGACAGAGCAGGTGGTGGAAACTGAAAAACATCGCGATCGAATAAACACCTAACCTGTGATTGTGACTGACGGACAGTTGCTGTTGAAGCGATGTACTTAGGACTGATTAAATGTTCCTCGTAAACTCTCTGACACAAAGTATCCACGGCGGTTTCATACAGCCCAACCATGCTTCCTAAAGGCCCTTCGATTAGATGTAATTCATCCTGAAGAATCAGATCAGGTGGAAGCAAAGGATGAACATCTTTAACATGAGTTCTTGGAGAAGGCGCATCATTCCCTGGCAAGTTACGGTAGTAGCCAGTTCTACTGTGGTAGGCGTTGATATTTCCAAAAATACTTCCTGCTCGTGGTTCAAATGCCAGTCGAGCAAATTTATCCACAGTAGCAACTAACAGTGATGGAATTCGGGTGTAAATCTGATCATCAACTGTATAGGCAGAAATCGGAATTCTTGAGGAATAGCTCGACTTTATGGTGAAAGCTTCCAGTGGTCTATCCCAGGTAAAACTGTTAGGTGCGCTAAGTTGGGAAGTACACTGTCCATCAAATGGAAGAGGAGCCTTTTCATTCCAAAGTTTGTTTGTATTGAGATCACAAGCAGGATTGGGACAGTAAATTTCAAAGTTTTCAATGTTCTCTGCACCACGCCCTCCCCGGTAGCTTCTCTTGAAATAACCAGGTCTAGTTAGGCGGAATGGAAGCAGAGTTACTGTCCCCAGCAATGGTTGAAGACTATCTCTCCACCAGCTATCTAACTTCCAGGTTGAAATACTCGCAGATTCTTTAACTGTGAATGTTAATGAGAGAGTTGTATAGTTAACGTTGCCAGGAATGGGCGTAACCTGCACTTGCGGTGCAGACTCAAATTCTTCCAAAATAGGGATCTGTTCAGCAAGAGATGATTGAACAACCGCTTCACGCAGCACCAGATGAATAGTGTGTGTTCCTGTTCCCAACCCATCTTTTGGGATTGCCAGAATTGTTCCACAACAGGGACAATTCAGAACCTGAGCAGGCTCACCATCAGCTTTTTTCCCCATTAGCGCATCTTTTGCACCTGTTACTCCCAAATGAGGGTAGCCTTTGAAACTGTTTGGTGTTACATTGCCGCCAACCCATAGTCCAGCAGAGAAACGTGTTGTGCCCCAGATGTAGCTGTCCCTTAGACTGCAATTTCCGGGTCGCCAACCTGCTGGACGACTTGTTCCGGTGTTATGAACCCGCAAAACTTCGCAAGCAACAATTAATCCCAGTGCACGTCGAAACTGCTGAATTGTTAGTAGCCTGAGAGTATACCTGGAAATAACGCTAACTCCATGCCCGGTACGATGATTGTTTGTATCTTGCTCAGATCTCAAACGTCTTAAACCCAAGGTAAAGGCAGCCAACCCCAGATATGCTTCAGTTTTGCCTCCACCTGTTGCAAAAGCCAACAGATCGCAAGTCAGGCGATCCTGATGTAGAGGATTAGAGATTGGCGGAATGTTCATCAACACAAAAGCAAGCTGGAATGGTCTCCATCGAAACTCACCAGATCGTCTCCACGATGCTTGCAAACTAATTGCCTTGTTTGCAAAACAAAATGCCAGCCTGACTTCTTCATCTTGTTGTATTAAGTTAATTGCTTCTTGAATCCGCTGTGCAGCACGACGACAATCTTTAATATGTCGAATAGCCGCACGATGGTACTTGGATTCAAGAGTATTGATTTCAGCTTCTTGTGAAGAAATCCAACTTAAATAACCATCTGCCAAGGGTTGTAAAGCCCTTTTTAATGCTTCTACATTCCACGCTTCCGCTAACTCAACTGCGCTTAATTGAGGGCTTTCTTTAGTGAACTCCTGTCTCCAACCAATATTAGGAGATTGCACTGGATAACATGGAACATATTCAGTTCGACAATCTGGTAAAACAAACTTTTTAAAGTGTATCTTTCCATACTTAGATTGGACAATTGAACCATCTACCCATTCCAATAAATTCTTTTGTTTTCCTTCACACGGGCGTTCAGGATCAATCGCTTTCCAGACCGCTGAACAAAGATGACCGCGTGCATAAGCTTGACTATTTCTATAGATAAGAGATAAAGACTCATCCTCTTCAATCAGACTGCCCGTTTCAGGTACTTCAGGATCAGGCTCGAAGCTATCAAATGGAATTAGCTCTGTTTTGTCATTTAACACAACTCTAATCTGTGGCTGAAAAATCAGGTCTTGTGTTTCAATCTTTGATTTTTCGTTCGGATGTAAGGCAGAATTTATAACAGTATTATTCACGAGATAAATTGATATTTTGTAAGCATTAATTTTTCGTTGAGTTGGAGTGCTTCTGAGACTGATTTGAACCTGATCGACTTCACTAATAATCTGATTTTCTGTAACACAAATAGGAGTAGGTGTAATATAGCAGTTTGGCTTTCTTGTGAAAGCCTGACTGTTATCTTGCAAGTTTTTCGTTACTTGATAGCGTGCCCAAGTTGCACAAATCATTACCGAAGGGTGATCTCCTTCTGTTGTTGTCGCAATAAAAGAAATACCTAAAGAACGAGGTAATGATTTGGGGTCTAAAACTGGTGCTGATGCAACAGGAATCTCTTCATCTGTATCATCATCTTGGAATTCATCATTTCCGGTACCTAACGTGTCTGCTTGATCTTCAATCTCTTGTGCAAGAACATCTTCAGCCGTTCTGGGTATAAGAACTCCAGTGATAAACTCATTTCGTGGATCTAAGCTATTGGGTAATGTTTCTTCATCAGAATATCGAGGACCTAAAACTTGTTGTCGTAGTGCAAGTAATAGTTCTGTTCTAACTGACATAGATAATCCCCTAATTTTTAGGTGTACGATTTGGACGTATTGAATTTCAGATCTGTATGAAAAACCATTAAAGCCCTTGTTCTAAAGGGTTCCCAGCTTTTTCTTTTCCTGATCTCGATTTTATCTGTCCTTATAGACGCTTGTAGTAGTGTGGGAACAACACACTCTACTGAATTCTTGACCTAAGCGAGATCTTGACGAATTCAGTGTTTCTCATAGATGTGAAAATCACAATATCAATCTTGATCGGGAAAGACTGATATTTTTACTATGCCCATGCACCACAGACTATAAACAATTATCTAAAATATTTTTTTTCTCCGATCGAATTTATTTATGTCAATTCAAATCTGAAATGCTGTACCCCTAAAGATTTGATATAAAGGGATGACTTGGGGCGACCTAACCTTTAACTGAAAACCTAAGAACCGCCAATGAGCTATGCATGGCGTACTGTACAAGAATGGGTTGAAATTTATCTACATCAACGACTCTTGTTAAGGCTTAATAAAAAATAATGTGGTGCAATAGTTTGCAGTATTGATTTAACGTGTGGCAACCCTATTTATGCCGTTGTCTCACTGGCGATCGCCAAACCAACGGTCGTAAATTTCTTGGTACTTACCATTTTCCCGCAGGGTTAACAGAGCTGCATTGATCGGCTTGATGTAGGGACTACCGGGAGGAAACACAATGCCGTAGTCTTCTTTGCGAAACACGCCACCGACGATCGCCACCTTCCCTTGACCGTCATGGGCGGCATAGTACAGCAACACTGGGGAATCGAAGACCACCGCATCTACCCGATCCGTTTGCAACGCCACGTAAGCCGCTTCGATTTGGCTGAACTCGATCAGATCAATCCGCCGTTCGCGCAAATAGGTGGCAGAGGTGCTATTGGCAATCGTCGCCACTCGTTTACCCGGTAAATCCTCTGGGCCGCGAATATTACTGCGGAGTTGTTGGACGGTGAGCGACGTGGTGACAGTAGCGGTGAAGTAGGCGACAAACACGACACTGGCAAACATCGACAAGGTGGCAATGACGCGACCAGCCGGACTTTTGGGCATTTCGTCCGCTTGGGTGGCGAGGGTGGACGCTGCCCACCAACAGGCTTTGAAGATACCAGGGAAATAGCTGCTATCTGGAATCATGCCTTTGCGGTGATGCCGTTCAAAAAACCAGATCAGATGGGCAGGTACCAAGACCATCACCACGCTGATGCCGAGGATTTGTAGCATGGTGCGGGAAAAGATGGCACCGGGAATTGAGGTCAGGGAGGGCGATCGCCGCGAGGGTTCCCGCACCAAAATCTGCAACCCGCCCTCTAGGATGGGTTGGGAAAAGTCAAATTTTTGATACCGCTGGGTGGTGATGGAAATCGCCGCAATCCCCAAATCGGCCTGCCCCGCTGCAACACTGGTCAAAATATCGCCGACATCCTCTTTCACCAACAAGTCGGATTTGACCCCTAGTTGGTCAGTAATCGCCTGCCACAGTTCAATGCTGAAACCCGTCAACGCATCCTGCTTCTGCATCACCAAAGGCGGCACAATGCGAGTTGCAACCCGTAAGGGGCGATCGCGTCCTGGCAACGTCAACGCCGACGGTGCCGCCCATGCCGCCGCAACGCCCACATTCCCCACAAGCGCGATCAGCAGTACGCCACCCAACCAATAGGCGCACCGTGTCCAACCAGGAATGTGTTTAAATCTCATAGGGTATGACGGACAAACGATAGATCGAAGCTTCCCAACACAGTACAGGGATTAGCGATACAAAGGCGTTTGAAAAGTATAAATCGCTCCATCCCCCCCTCACCATCCACCATCCATTATCGACCATTCCCCCTCTCCCCTCCCCCTCACATCAACAACCCACCGATAGGGGATTCGCAGGTTAATCATTGACCCGCACCGCCACCTGTAGGGACAAGGCATTCGCGGATTATTCGCAGACTGATTGCGCGAACTGCTCCCACTCCGCCCGATACTTGTCCTTGGCAACCGCATCCAGAAACGTCGCGTTCAACGTATTCAAATTCAGTTGCCACAGTTCCTCCCAGCTAAACCCTTGGGCGG